>NZ_JBOEQF010000014.1:0-23123 GCF_050689315.1 Aerococcus sp. L_32 | reverse complement strand
ACAAGAGTTCGCCTACATGGCTGACTGGGGTCAATCAACCGTTATTTCATTATTAGAAGCACAGCCTTTGATGAGCCAGACGGCCATCGTTGCTTCTGGTGGGATTAAAGACCCAATGCAAATGATGAAGGCACTTGCCCTAGGCGCATCTGCCGTTGGTATGTCAGGTCAATTCCTGCATTCGGTCCTTGGTGAAGGCGTAGACGCTACTATTGAGATGGTCAAGTCTTACGACGAACAATTACGCTTGTTAATGATGGTATTAGACTGCCAAGACCTGAGCGAACTGCGTAACACAGACTTAATGATCACCGGGAAACCAGCCGAATGGTCAAGACTCCGCCGAATCAATATCGAATATTTCGCATCAAGAAGCCAGAATTAAGATAAGGATGTGAAAAATGTCGTTTAGACTCGTAACAGTGGAAGAAATAAGTGTAGTGATTGTACATCACACAACTTATTTCTGAAGTGGCACGAGTCTGACATTTTGAACTCGACTACAAGGTGCGACACAAACCGTTCAGAAATGAACGTTGGAAGGTTGGAGCAGTCATTTCTGGTTTGTGGAACCCGATTATCAGGATGTGAGACCAAAATTCTTTAGTCTGACATTTTGAACTCGACTATGAGATACGACACAAACCGTTTATCAAGGTGCGAAACAAATATCATCTTAACTTAAATATTTACCAAAAAGTGCCCACTCAACATGAATAAGGCACTTTTTTGCATGTATATTTTTATTAGGACAACCATATTTTTATATCATGTAATCCAAAAACAGCGAGACATTCATCTTTTTGACAAATGTCCCGCTATTTTTTTAATATGCTTGAGCTGATACAACTGTTGGTGATCCGCCACCAAAAATTGCTTCAATATTCTCTAATGAGGTAATCACGACCTTACTTTCTGGTCTGTTCTCAACCAGTGAAATCGCTGCTTCGACTTTCGGCAACATTGACCCAGGTGCGAATTGTTCTTCCGCTATCCACCCCTTCAATTGTTCGACAGTCACCTCTTCTAATTTCTCTTGGTTTGGCTTGTTATAGTTGACGAATACATTGTCCACGCCAGTCAACATGATCAAGTAATCTGCTTCCACTAATTCCGCCAATTTGGCAGAGGCGAAGTCCTTATCGATGACCGCTTCAACACCCTTGTAACCAAATTCTACCGCCTCGACTGGAATGCCGCCCCCACCAGCTGAGATGGTGATGAAATCTTGGTCGATTAAGGTCTTGATAATTGGGTATTCAACGATTGTTTGTGGTTTCGGCGATGGGACCACTTTTCGGTAGCCTCGACCCGCATCTTCCACGTATACATCGCCATTTTTTTCAGATAATCGTTCAGCTTCCGCTTTTGCCAAAAAGGGGCCAACTGGTTTTGTTGGCTCTTCAAATGCCGGATCAGCCGGATCTACCACCACTTGCGTGATTAGGGTCGCTACCTTTTTATCCAATCCTTCCTTAGCTAAAGCCTCATTCAACATATTTTGTAGCCAGTAACCAATGCTACCTTGCGTCATCCCTACCAAGGCATCCAATGGTAAAATCGGATTTTCAGCCGACTCAGCAGCTTCTTGTTGTAACATTAAATTCCCTACTTGCGGGCCATTTCCGTGACTAATAATCACTTGGTGACCTTGTTTCACCAATTCAATTAATCGGTCACTAGTATGGCGAAGTGCTGCAATCTGCCCTTCTGCAGTAGGATCATCTGATAAAATCGCATTTCCGCCTAAAGCGACGACAATTTTTTTACCCATAATTTCCTCCATTAATTTGCTTTTAAATATTCTTGTAAAAAGGCTTGGACACCAAGCAAAATATCATTGCCTGACGTAGCCCCATATTGTTGAATCTGCTTAATGACACCATGTACAAGGTTTATATCATTTGCCAAAACTGCATCAAAAAAATTGGTCCATGAGTAATTGAGATGTCCTGCAAATAAAACCTTGTAATATGTTTCAGAAACCAAAGTCGTCGACCGTTGTTCAAGGCCCAGCTGAATAGCTGGCATAACTAGGTAATCATCTCGCCCAGTGATCAAAGTCATCATTATATAACCTTGCAAAAAGTCATCACCACTTGGGGTTAAACCAATACCGGCACCAATTAAAGACTGAGCCACTTTATTGTCCCATTCTTCTAACAAATCCCTGTAACGCCCCGCCAAATCATTGTTTGCCGAGAAACCAGACTCTTGCCAAATATCCGCTTGCGCCAATGCAGTGATAATATCAGCCTCAATAAAATCAGCCACTGAAATTTTTGGTAGTTTGGTCCCTACAATGGCGACTCGTTCCATGCAAATTTGCACAGGATTTGGTCGACTATACAAGGTCCAAGTCATGTGCAATTGATTATCGCCTATGCTAGCCGCTTGAATTTTCACTTGTTGGCCAATTTCAATGGTATTTTTCATGTCCTGAAGCAAATGATTAGGAACTACCACACCAAAGGCCGATAAATTGTCCGCACCCGTCCCGACATACAATAATTGGCCTTGGATAATTAAGTTAAACCCATGTTCAAAAATACTGTCTACTTTACCGTTTAAACGCTCTTTACTGAATAACAGCTTAGTGAGATAATCGCTCACCAAGTGATTTGATGAGCGATTATCCTTTTGCTTATTTAAATTCATGTGCGTTACTTAATTTTCGTCTACATGTATGCCAATTGATGCGGCATATGCGACTAAGGCTTTCTCAAAAGCGGCTAATGGTGCGCGCACAGTACCAGCACCAATTTGGCCAACACCGGCTTCTTTATGAGCGATACCTGTGTTGATGATTGGGGTAATCCCTGTTTCAACAACTTTTCGGATATCGATACCAAGGGTTGCTCCTTTGAAGTCCCAGTTTGGAATGGCCCAGTTTGGATTATTAGTAATAGAAATCTGTTGCATTTCTTCAGAAATGCTTTGGGCATCATCTAGACCGTTTAACCCAACAAAGCGGGTTACACCAGGTGCTGCAATCATCGCCATACCACCAACACCCACTGTTTCAGTGATGGCAGAGTCCCCAATATCTGGGTTGGCTTGTTCAGCTGAATACCCTGTGAAATACAAACCGTTTGGTGTATTGACTGGTCCATTGAACCATTCGTCACCAAGAGCTGCAATCCGGATACCGAAGTTTTCACCGTTACGGGCCATTGTCGTAACAACTGTCCCCTCTTGGATTTTACGGGCATAGTCAACCATGGCTTTTCCTGTCGCCATCATGATATTTAGGAAGAATTGGTCTGTATCCGCTAAGAATTGGATCACATCGGCCTTTTCTTTTTCCGGTGCATCAAGGGTAATAATGGAAGGTGTGATTTCTTTCAAGAATACCAATGAAGCCGCGATATTACGTTGATGGAATTCATCTCCCATACCAATTGCGCGGGCAATCATTACATTCAAGTTCAAACCTTCCTCGTGGGTACGTAAGGCTTGGCCTAAAATTGGCCCTAAAACGTCACGCATCCAACGCAAACGGTCGATAACCGTTGGTGAATTAGCACCAAAACGTAATACTTCACCAATTCCTTCATTCATGATGCAGTAACCAGTTGTCCCATCTGTCTTGTTTTCAACAATGAAAACTGGGAAGTTAGCTGAAGTAATCCCACCCATTGGCCCAACTGCACCTACATGGTGACAAGGAATAAAGGTTACTTCACCAGCTTCAAGTTGACGCATCGCATCGTCTTCGTCACTCGCCCATTCTTCAAATAATATGGCACCAATTACTGATCCCTTCATCGGACCCGTCATGTTTTCAAATTTGATTGGTGGTCCAGCATGCAGAATGATTTTTTCATCCGTATTCAATTCTGGAATCACTTCTTTAGCCAATTTAGCATCCACTAAGAATGGTTGTGAATTTTGTAAACGTTCGATGACCTTATCATTTGAAGCGTTGATTTCATCTTCGCGTTTTTCTAATTCGTTTAAAATCCGGATTAATCGCTTGTTACCGCCGGCCCGCGGACGCCAAGTAAATTGTAAGGCTTCTCCGCCGAAGGCAATTACTGGTTCCGTAAAGCTTTCGATCCCAATGTTAATGACACGCGGTGGATTGTTGAATAATTCAACCACTTTTTCGCTAGCATCAGGGACCGCAACTTTTTTACCCGCATAATCTACAAAGTTCTTGTCTGCGATGTTTAATTCATGACCCATTAATTTTAAAGCTAAACGAATGGCACGGGCGTTTGAAGATTCGACAATGACCCCAGCATCTTCTAACTTCGATACTGCATCCGCATAGTTTTGTGGGTCATGATCAGTACCCACTACAGACCCGATCACATATAAATCACGGCCATTAGCTTTGGCATCACTCAAAGCTTCCTTGATAGACGGCGCTAAAACACCGGCCATATCAGCGTGGGACCCGTAACCAAGCACCACATCAAGTAAGATGATACCTGTTGTTTCGTCTTGTAAAACTTCTTGGAGTTTTTTCACCCGAACTTCTGGATCAATCATCGGATGGGGTTTCCCTTGCGTGTACACGTCGTCACCAAGGTCCATTACTTGAAAACCTTGCGTATTCAAAATATACCCTTCTTGACCTTTGACATTATCTAAGCCTAAAGCGTCAGAAATTAACGTCGCTGCTTCACTGGCTAATGTCCCACCAGAGTACAAGCCTTTAACCGTTTTGCCTTCTGCTAATGGTTGACTCACTTCAAATTCAATTGGGTCATTATAATTAGCCTTGATCTCGTCGCCGTTGGCTAAATCAACTGACATTTTCGCTGCTTCTTCTAAAGTGTAAGCTAAGGCTACATTGCCCACGTGTTCAGTCGGTTTTTCACCTAGGAAAATAGCTACCACTGGCTTAGATAGCGACTGCAAGACTTGCATGACTTGGTCACGAACTTCTTTTGCAGGTGGCTTAGAAATCACCAGAATCACATCTGTCGGATCGTGGATTTCTAAGGCTGCAATCGCATCTAACATGGTTGTCGCTTGAACTTTTTCATTTAAGTCACGGCCACCTGTTCCGATAGCGTGGACAACCCCGCCACCTAACCGGTCGATAATAGTTGTTGCTTCTTGAATACCTGTCCCAGAAGCGGCTACAATCCCGATGTTGCCAGGATTGGTCACATTAGTAAAGGCTAACGGTACGCTAGAAATAACCCCTGTACCACAGTCTGGTCCCATTAATAGTAAGCCATTTTCATGGGCTTTATTTTTCAACCGTACTTCGTCTTCTAGGGATACATTGTCTGAAAATGAGAAGACATGTAGTCCTGAATCTAAGGCTTTTTCTATTTCGTCGGCTGCATATGTACCAGGGATGGATACCAAGGCCAAGTTGGCATCCGGCATAGTGTCTAGGGCGTCTTTCCAGTTATTCACGCTAGAAAGGCCAGATTCGTCCTTCTTCCCGGATAAATCACTAAGGAAACGGTCGATTTCAGCGATAACTTTCTCCATGACGCTTTCATCATCTGCTTCCACCACAATGGCCATATCGTTGGCACCTGCAGCTTCCACCTCGTCTGTGTAAAGACCGGCAGATTTTAGGATATCCTTATTGGCGTCTGATGCCATCATAATTTGTCCTTGCGAAACACCTTCAATGTCATTAACTGAATTCGTTAGTAACATCAAGTTAATTGAGTCTTGATAATTATTTTTTTGAATGACTGTATGTAACATAATGAAGCCTCCCTTTGTATTGATTATAACCGCTTTCAGGTCCGTGAAATATGCCCAAACTTCATAAAACGGTTCAAACATTTGTCTATTTTAGATAAAATCGTCACGAATCTGCCAAATTTTCCACATCTTACTTTATAATTAAGGCAAGAGAATTTAATTCAATGAAGGAATGATGACATGTCCACCTACCAAAGCTTGGATGTTTTGATTCAAGATGACCCTAATTTACCTATCTATGGAACATTATACCAAACTTATACCAGCCAGAAATCTCAAGCGCCGACGATTTTTTACTTGCATGGTGGTGGTTTGATTTTTGGTGACCGCAAAGATTTACCACACCAATATATCGACCAGTTGACGGTGGCTGGCTACAACCTCTTTTCTGTCGACTACCCCCTAGCCCCCGAAAGTAAATTGCCGGAAATTTTGGCGTCCATCGCAGTTTCAATCGATTGGTTTCTTGACCACGCTGTCGATACCCTCGATTTGAAAAATGACCACTACATACTAATGGGCCGGTCAGCGGGTGCCTACTTAGCCCTGTATCAAGCGGTGCACCACCAAGTGCCAGCCAAGGGGGCCATCGCTTTCTATGGTTATTTCAACCTCAACGAAGCAGCCTTTAGTGTCCCAAGCAGACATTTCCTGACCTATCCCAAGGTAACAGCCAATCAAATGATCCGTTTAACTTCAGAACAACCGATAGTTGAGGGTTCAATGAATGACCGATATCCAATCTATATCGGTGCCCGGCAATCGGGCACATGGCAAGACTTATTCCTAGCCGGCAAAGGCGATGCCAAAGGGTATTCTATTGAAAAAAATGATTTGAAAAATTTGCCGGCCACATTTATCACCGCTGCCTCAGGTGATCCAGATGTCCCGGTCCGCCAATCCAAACTCTTGCACAAAGCCGCCCCAAATAGTCACTTACATATTGTCGACAGCGACCTGCATGACTTTGACCGGACCGAAATCGATGGCATCGGGATGGCAACCTACCAGGAATTATTAACCTGGTTAAATACGCTTTTTGGCTAATCTGGCCAATTCAAAGCCCACAGTCTAGTAGCTTTCGCTATTGAAAATCTAAAGTAGTTCTCATAAGATGGTTATTATGAGCGCTTGCTTGCAAAATGAATCGGGAGGAAACAACATGCAGATTGACTTTTTCTTAACTTTACAAAAAGTTGCGGTTTTATTTTTGTTAATTGTCATTGGTTTTGTCGCTGGAAAAACCAAACTGATTTCTGAATCGGGTCAAAAAGATATCACCCAATTAGTTTTATATATTACGATGCCAGCTACTATCTTTACGGCCATGCAACTTGAAATGAACCAAGAACGGTTAAACACGGCGCTAGCCATTTTAGCCATTATGGTCTTCTGTTATACCGTCATGTTTACAGTTGGTCTCTTAGTTTCAAGAAAATTACCACTATCGGACGGTCGAAAGGACATTTTCCAAACAGCTTTATTACTATCTAATACTTCATTTATGGGCTATCCTATTATCCAAAGCCTACTCGGTGAAGAAGCCTTATTCTATGCCGTGGTTGGGGCTGGTTTTATTTTTGAAGTGGTGTCTTGGTCATTAGGTGTCTATTTAATTTCCCGCAATTCACCAACAACTGCTACCATTAATATCCGAAAAATCATCCTTTCACCAGGAATCTTGTCCATTATTGTTGGGTTGATCTTTTTCATTGGCCAATGGTCAGTGCCAGAACCTGTTAATTCAGTGATTAATACCATGGCACCAGCCACCTCGCCTTTAGCCATGATTGTAATTGGGTTAATGCTATCTCGTTCAAACATCAAAGAAGCCTTCCAAAACCCGATTTTATATCTGGCCGCTGGGGTAAAATTATTAGTGGTCCCTATCATCATTACCGTGATTTTAAAGGCATTCGGTGTATCCGGCCCCCAATTAGTCATCCCAGTCATGATGATTTCCATGCCAACAGCTTCATACGTTGCCATGTTCTCATCTAATTACGGCAACGACGGCAAATTTGCCAGCCAAATCGTCTTCTTGTCGTCCTTACTATCCATGATCACTATTCCATTAGTAACCCTATTATTTTAAATCACACAATATCAGCATCTTAATCAATAATGGTTAAGATGTTTTTTTATAGGTTGAAAACGACTCCTAGCTGACCTCCAAACACCTTTTTTAACGGTAATTTGTCCCTATATGCAAGCTCATATTGTATTTTTAAGATGTTAAACAACCATGATATTGATTGTAATTTTTTGGTAAATATATTAATATTAGATGAAATTTTGAAAAGGAAGTGATTATATGGAGAAAGAGAAAAAGGGTCTAAGTATGACGACACAAATTGTCATCGCCCTCGTATTGGGTATCGCTTTTGGGTACTTTTTCAAGGATTATGTAGGTTACATTGATTTTCTTGGACAAATTTTCCTACGGTTAATTCAAATGGGTATCGTCTTCCTTATTTTAGGGCAAATTGTTGAAGCAATTGGGAGCCTAGAAATTAAGCAATTAGGGACGATTGGTCTACGTACCATCATCATTTTTATGGTTTCTTCCCTATTAGCATCAGCTTGGGGTGTTCTATTCGGTCTGATATTTAAACCAGGTAGTGGTATTAGCGATACTGTCTCAACTAGTGTCGACATCGAAGCCACGCAAACCCCGTTTTCAGAAGTCATTATCAACTTCTTCCCGCAAAATATTGTAGACGCCATGGCCAACGGGGCTATCGTCCAAATCATTTCATTTGCCATCTTCTTTGGTATCGCCTTAAGCATTCGCGCTTCAGTCAGCGAACCAAAATTCCTACCCGTCTTAGTTGACTTTAACACCATCATCTTGCAGATGATCCGCTTAGTCATGGGTTTTGCACCCATTGGGATCTTTGCCCTTATCGCCTCAGCCATTGCTGAATACGGGATTGCCCTTATTTTACCCCTAGTTTCCTATCTACTCGTATACTCAGGCGCCACACTCTTATTCCTACTTGCCTGGTTACTCATCGTTAGCCTTTACTTACGCGTCTCAATAATTGCCCTTGTGAAAAAGATGTCTCGGATGTCCATTATAGCACTCGCGACTACATCGTCAGCCATCACCTTGCCAACAGCCATTGAAGATTCTGAAGAAAGATTAGGGATCAAACGTGAAGTATCACGTTTAGTTTTACCACTCGGTATGTCCTTAAACAGTAATGGATCTGCTATGTTCATGTCCATTACCATCATTACCGTCGCCCAAATTTATGGCGTTCAGTACGGATTGACCAATTACGTTTTCATTATTTTCCTAGCCACACTGGCTTCACTTGCAAATGCCGTTGTCCCTGGCGGTGGTTTGGTTTCACTTTCCATTGTGATTCCGCAAATGGGCCTGCCAATTGAAAGTATCGCCATATTCGCTGCTGTCGAATGGTTCACTGGTATGATCCGCACTATTTTAAATGTCAATTCCGATGTCTTTTCTGGACTGATCGTAGCCAAAAGTGTGGATGCCATTGATCGTGAAAAATTGAATAGTACGCACATTTAGCAATAAGACATTTATTTTGTACCATTTATGAACCAGTTAATTTTTATATAGTAAGCAATTTTAGATTGGAGTAATTCTTATGAACAAGTTTAAATTATCTTTAACAGTGCAGATTATTATCGCTGTCGTCGCGGGTATCGCCTTTGGTACCATTGTCGGAGAATGGGCGGGCAACCTGAAATTTATCGGGGATATTTTCATCCGCTTAATTCAAATGTCTGTTGTCCTACTAGTGATGACCTCAGTTATTTCAGCAATCGGTGAAATGGCCCGTAACAATGAGGAAAATCAATTGGGCCTTAAAGTCGGCGCCATGACCTTCTTTTGGATCATCTTCGCCACCCTAATCTCTTCAGGGCTCGGTTTCTTACTAGCAACCATCGTACGCCCAGGCGAAGGCATGCAGATTACTGAGGCCTTTGTCGCTGAAGAAACAACTTCCCTAGGCTTTCAAGAAACCATTACCAATTTCGTTTCAACCAACATCTTCAGTTCCATGGCTGCTGGTGAAATGATTCCTATTATCGTCTTCTCTGTCCTATTTGGTATCGGTCTAAACCAATGGATCAAAAAATCTGGTGATACTACCGTCCTTGATATCATCAAACACACCAACAACATCACCTTGAACGTGATCCAAACAATCATGAAAATCGCCCCAATCGGTATTTTCGCCCTATTAGCCAATGTTGCCGGTACAATCGGTTTAGCAGTAATTGGCCCCATGGTTAAATACCTAGGTATTCTCCTAATCGGCGTTACCATTGTCATGATCTTCATGGTCCTACTTACAGCAGCGATTTGTAAGGTCAACCCGGCTAAAATGCCTAAGAAATTCTTAGATATGTCCATCATTGCCTTAACCACAACTAGTTCAGCGATCACCTTCCCAACTGCCTTGAAAGATACCATTGAAAAATTTGGTGTCCGTCGTGATATCGCCAACTTCACTATGAGTGTGGGGATGACAATGGGTTCTGCCGGTGCAGCCATGTCTTACGTCGTCATGATCCTTTTCATGCAACAAGCATCTGGCGTTGAATTATCAGCAATTGAACTAATCGTTGGGATCTTCCTAGCTGTCATGTTAACCCTTGGTACCATCACCGTACCTGGTGGGTCTGCAGTTGTCGCAACCTTCCTCGCTACCTCTCTTGGTTTACCCGTTGAATCCATCGCCTTAATCATTGGGGTAGACTGGTTCGCCGGCATGTTCCGTACCTTCTTAAACGTGAACAATGACGTCATCGTATCCATGTTAGTTGCCAATTCAGTTGATGCCTTAGACCACGACGTTTATAATGGCAAAAAGACAGTCTCAGCTGAAGCCGAGTAACATTCATACAACAAATAAGGGCTAGCTTACGCTTCACCGCGTTTGCTAGCCCTTTTAATATGTTCAAATATTCAGCCCTTGGTGCAAGAAAGCCGCGACCACGAGTTAAAGTGGCCGCGGCTTTCTAATTTTTTACATTTTAACGAATTCACCAATAAAGTCAGCAGCCACACCAGCATCTTTAGCGTAAGTCACTTGACCTCGTAAGATGGTTGTTTCAACTTTCGCCCCAATTTCACGTCCAATATAAGGACTGATTTTGTTTCGATACTCTAAATCTTCCGCTTGTAAAGTATAAGCTGCATCCGGGTTTATCAAGACGATATCTGCGTCCTTACCAACTTGGATACGACCCTTGTTTTGAATATCGAATAAGTCTGCAACGTTTCCAGCAATAATGCCCGCAAATTGTGTTAATGACATGCCACGTTTTTGCACAGCTTCATCGAATAAAACATCCACGTTATTTTGCACACCCGAGATACCACCCCAAGCGTCAAACGCATTGTCCGTATCTTTCAAATCTGGCGTACATGGTGAGTGGTCTGACGTTACGAATTTGATTTCGCCGTTAAAGACTTTCTCCCATAGGCCATCTTGTTGCGCTTTATCACGGATTGGTGGTGAACATTTAACCACTGGTCCAATCGCATCTAATTCATCTGTTTCAAAGTATAGGTAGTGGGTACATGTTTCGCAAGTCACGTCAACACCAGCTTCGCGGGCTTCAGTAATGGCTTCAACCCCCTCAACACAAGCAACGTGCACAATATGGATACGACAACCTGTTTCTTTAGCAAATAAAATAGCTTTTTTGATTGGTTCCACTTCCGTAAAGACTGGACGTGTTTCAACGTAAGCTTTAAGTGTAGTTTCCCCGTTTTTGTAAGCAATTTCGCCTAAACGATCAGTTACGGCTGCATTTTCCGCATGGATAGACAAGATTTTACCTGTTTTAGCAACTTGTTTCATCCCTTCATATAATGAGTAGTCATCTACGTTCATGAAGTCGCCATCGATTGAACGGTCACCACATGTTGACATGAAGGCCTTGTAAGCAATAACTCCGCCGTCAGCTTGTTCTTGAATCTCACCATTTTCCAAGTTGTAAGGCACTAAACCACCGTATGAGAAGACGTCAGCTTTCAATTCCCCCTGACCTGCTTCATATTTGATGTTTAATGTTTCACCAGAAGTTGTTGCTGGCACTTGGTTTAAAGGCATCTCTAAAAATGAAGTAACCCCACCTTTAGCTGCAGCTGAAGTTCCTGTCACATAACCTTCCCATGAATCGCGGTAACCCCCGCCTGGTTCAGTGATATGAACGTGGGCATCAATCATACCTGGGCTGACAATTAAACCTTCAGCGTCGATTTCTTGCTTCCCTTCAAAACCTGTACCAATACCTGCAATGACACCATCTTGAACAGCAATATCTGTTTTCGTTTCGCCCCCATCTAGGATGACTAAACCATTTTTAATGACTAAATCAAATTGCATGAAACTTCCTCCTTAATTATTCGTTTTCAATACCAATTGTTGACGCTTTTGAAGAGAAGCGGATCAACAAGTAATAAATGACAAAAGCCGAAATAAATCCAGTAATCCAAGCCATATCCGATAATACTGATAGCGCTGGGATAAATTGACCGACCATAGATAAGACCAGACCGATAACGGTTGCTACATAGGCTTGTTTATTCACGCCCGTATAGATGTTCTGTCTAGATTCCTTACCACTTGTATCAAAGTATAACTGATCAAGGTCAATTTCTTGTTTGTTCACGAAGTAATAATGGGCAATCATTACACCGGCTACCGGTCCTAATAGTGAACCAATAGCATTTAGGAATACCAGAATTCCCCCACCATCAGACATGAAATTCCATGGCATAATCAGGAAGGAAATAATCCCCGCAATCAAAACACCCTTACGGTAATCGATTTGCTTTGGAAAAAGTGCAGCCAATTGATACGCTGCCGGAATAATATTCCCAGTCGCATTTGTCGAAATTGTTGTCATTAAAAAGACTAATGTCGCAACAATGATAGCTGGAAGCGAATCCCATTGGTTAATAAAATCCAAGACCCCATTGCCTGACGTTGGTGCGCCAAAATGAATGGTACCGCCAATGATAATCACTACTGCCATAAAGGCGAAAATTAGGTAACCCACAAGTAATGAAGCCACTTGACCTAGCGCTTGGTCTTTTTGAGACCGGGCATTTTGGGTAAAGTCACTTACTGAAACTCCTGGTGCTGCCCACACTGACAGGACTGAAGCAATAATCATCAAGTAAGCAAGAATAGGATTAATAGACACATCTCCTGCCATATTATATTGCAGAATGTTACCAATTCCTCCACCTACATTAATGGCCCAAATGGTCATCCCACCGAATACTAGGTAAATAATTGGTGATAAAACCGCGGTAAATTTATTTAAAATACCGCCACCACCAAAACCAATGGCCATGTTGGCAATCCAGAAAATAACAAAGGAAATCAGTTCTGGAATCGTGATGCCTAAGACTTCACCACCGATTTCTAGATAAGCTGGCCACAATTTAGAAATCAAGATCGTTAAAGCTGCGGCACCTGTATAGGTTTGGACCCCAAACCAGGCAATAGCCGCGACCACGCCACGAAGGAATCCAGGTAGTTTGGCCCCTTTAGATCCGTAGGTAGAACGCAGGTGCATAGCAAACGGAATCCCAAACTTGGCTCCCGCTTGGCCGTTAAAAATCATAAAGACTGCAACAGCAAGTCCCGCTAAGGTGATGGCAACCATGACATTGATTGGCGATAAACCTAGCATCAAAAATCCTACTACAGCTGCATAATTAGGGATGTTATGGACTGACCCCATCCATAAAGTAAAGTAATTCATGGCGGTCATGTGACGGTCTTCAGCTGGCTTAGGCAAGATATCCTCATTCTTGTAGCCCCGCTGTCGGTAACGTTGTAACTGGTCTTCACTGATATGGTAAATGTTCTCTTCCAAATTAGACCCTCCTCATTTTTATGATTTATATAAATTGTAACCGTTTTCTACACCCTTGCCTTTGTTTACTGTGACCAAAGACCTTTTTCACTCTTGTCAAAAACCGCTAATTCGAATTCAAAAAGCAATATAGGCGAAAGTAAGTGTCGGGTAATTCTGACTTTTGAAGTCCGAAATCACGACCAATTATAGCTAGTAAAAGGGCGTGTGATATTTATGTCACACGCCCCTTTCCCACCATTTCAAAGAACTTTTTCAAATCTAATAGAGAATCGTAAACTTCCCCTATTCTATACTAGTAAGCTAAGCGACGTAAGGTTTCACCTAGAGCTTCTACCCCTTGGACAATATCAACTGCCTCAGTATGTTCAGCCGGGTTATGCGAAATCCCTTTTATCGATGGTACAAAGATCATCCCTGTTGGTACGTGGGCAGCAAAAATTTGTGAATCATGGCCGGCACCTGAATGCATGACTTGATAATTCAAGTCGTTGTCTTTACATACAGACTCAATCGTTTCAATAATATGGGCGTCCATTGGCACTGGTTTTTCATCCATCCATTTATCAATGGTGATTTCAATCCCCATATCATCCGCAATTTTTTGCATATCCGCTTCAATCTCTTTGGTAAAACGGTCTAGAATACCTGCATCTGTATGCCGACAATCCATAGAAATTAAGGTTTCACCTGGTACAACGTTGACTATATTTGGTTTAGGTTCAACGCGTCCAAAAGTTAAGACTAACGGATTCCCTTCAGCTTTTGCCTTATCAATGGATTGCACAATTATTCTTGAAGCTGCCTCGACTGTATCCTTTCGGTATTCCATCAGGGTTGTTCCCGCATGATTGGACTCCCCTTTGAGTGTAATATTGTAGCGTTTTTGCCCAACAATGGCGTTAACTATCCCTACTTGTTTTTTTGTTTGCTCAAGGAAGTTCCCTTGTTCAATATGTAATTCTATAAAGGCTGCCAAATTGTGATGACTTGGTACATCTTGGAAATCAAAACCGGTTTCACGCATGGCATCTACAAATTTAATGCCGTCAGCATCCGCAATCTCTTCAACGTCTGAGCGCTTAGCCAAACCGAAGATATTTTTCGAACCCCAAAAAGCATATGGGAAACGAGAGCCTTCTTCTTCAGCCATTGAGATAATTTGTAATGACTTCTTAGGTTTACCTTCTGTTTCAAGTAAAGCCTTAATGGCCATGTAAGAAGACATAATCCCTAATTGCCCGTCTAAACGGCCACCTTTAACTACCGTATCCACGTGAGAACCTGTGGCGATGATTTCATCTGGGAATTCGGTTCCTTCGATCGTCGCGTATAGGTTACCTACTGGATCAAATTCGGTTACCATACACAATTCTTCAAATTTAGCTTTTAAAGCATTTTGCGCTTCAATCCACGATTCTGAATAGAGTAATCGAGTTGTCCCTGGACCTTCTGCATCTGAAATGCTTGAAATCCAGTCCATTAATTCATCTATTGTTTCTGGTGCTATCTTAATCACGCAATTCCCTCCTAAAATTCACTTCTTTTAATTAACATACCTAAAAACTGTTTCATAGGCATTGTGTGATGTGACAGGATTCTTCTCATTTTTTAGCCAAAGTAGGCAAAAATCTAAAAATAGCTTGATGCAGACGCGCCAATATCTACACCAAGCTGCCAAAATCCGAATTATTTATCTGCCTCGGCGTACACTTCTAAGGCTGCTTGAACCCCTCTACCTGGTTCAATTTTAGCGCCATGGTATAACAAGGCCGCTTCAAAAGCACCTAGTGCATGTAAGACATTCTCACGACGGCTTGAATAACCCATGTTACCAAAACGCCAGATTTTACCGATTAAACGGCCGAATGATCCCGCAATTTCCACGCCAAATTGGTCTAATAGGAAGTTTTTAACTGCATCTGGGTCAACACCCTCTGGAACAAGGATTGGGGTAACTGTGGCCATTTTAGTTGACTCATCCCCGTAAATTTCAAGTCCCATAGCTTTAATCCCTGCAATAATAGCCTGGTTATTTAATTCATGACGGGCATACACATTTTCAACCCCCTCTTCAAGGATTAATCGTAAACCTGTATGCATACCATAAATTAAAGTCGTTGCTTCAGTATGGTGGTTGATACGGCTGTCATTCCAGTAGTTGATTAACTGGCTTAAGTCCAAATAATTTGATTGAATATGGTCAGGGTTACGGTCTTCCGTACTTAAACCTAACTCTTTTTGGTAACGAGCTTCAATCACTTTTTGTGTACGTTCGTTAAATGTCACTAATGACATACCAGATGGCACACTCACACATTTTTGTGAACCAGCAATAGCAATATCCACGCCCCATTCGTCCACTTTAATTGGCACACCACCATAAGTCGCAACCATATCTACTAAGAATAAATGGTCGTTTGCCTGGCAATAAGCCCCAATTTTATCAATGGCTTGAATTTGACCGTTGGCAGTTTCACCGTGAATCATAGCCACTACTTTAGGATTTACTTCTTTAATTTTTTCAATGACGTCATCTTGATCGAATGGACTATCCCAATCTTTTTCATATAAGATCACTTCAGCTTTAGCACGTTCTGCGATTTCCGCTAATAAGTATGCGAAACGACCGTAAGCTGGGATTAAGACTTTGTCACCTGGTTGCACTAAGGCAATCATTGACGCTTCAATACCTGAACGAGAAGTTCCATCAACCGCAAATGCTTGCTCATTTTCCGTACCAAAAGGCACCTTAATCATTTCTTTCACTTCATTCATGATATGTAGAAAGGCAGGGTCAAATTGACCTAAGATGGTGTTTGACATTGCGCGTAAAACTTTCGGGTGTGACTCCACCGGTCCTGGGGTCATAATCGTTCTTTGTGGTACGTCGATTTCTTTATACATGTGTATTCCTCCCGTTTCATTAAAATTGTCTGTTCTTATCACTTTATTTTATTATAAACCTTTCATCAAAAAAGCGGAATGGTATCCATGCTTTTCGTCAATAATGACTAAATCAAATTTTCTTTCAGTCTAGTTTGAACAATTGGCCCACTTCTAGTATATTTATCTATGTGCAATAACAACAAGTCATTGGTGATTTTGCCAAACAGCTAGCAAGATTACTAAAACAACAATCGATAAATGGAACGGAATGAGGAATACATCATGATTTCACTAGCCAACTTACTAGATTCACCCCGTTTTTCAGATATTAAATTACTGACTGACCGCAATCAAACGCCCTTAGACCAGGAAATCAAAAGCGTCGATATTTCAGATACACCAGATATTGAACATTATATTCCTGAAGGTGTTTTTTTATTAACTACAGCCATGATTTATAAGGAGGACCAATCGGGTTTAATCCCCCTAATTGATTCCCTGATACGGGCTAGCGCTGTCGGCTTAGGAATTAAACTGGGCCGCTTTTTAAATGGACATTTAGATCCCAAAATCATTCAATACGCCAACAAAGTCAACTTTCCAATTTTTGCTATTCCTGATGATTATTCTCTTGGTGAATTACTTCACCAGTTGATGTCTAATATTTGGGGCACCAAGTACGAAGAAGTGTCCTTTGCCTTGGATATTCAAAGTCAGTTTTCAAACCTATTAATTCAAAACGCTTCTAACGAAGTGATTATCAATGAATTGGCCAAAACCATCAAAACACCGACAATCTTACTCAGTCCCTACCGAGAAATTATTTCTCACTCAAGACACTTTAACAATTCGTCCAACTCAGCCCAATTATATGTCGACCAAATCATTCAATTAATGGATAACGAGACTAAGAACAAAGGGTCATTTATTGTAGAAAACGCCAAGGGACAGCAATTCCAAGTTTCTGTTACCCCAATCAAGGTCTACAATTATTTCCCCCACTATTTGGTTATTTTAAAGCCCGAACAAATTCCCTACCCTATTTCGTCCTTCGCCATTGACCAAGCCGCCACCGTCTTATCTTTTATCTTATTCAAGAATGAGAAAGTGGCTGAATCCCGTTTTACCATCGAAACAGATTATTTTAAGGAAATGGTCGACAACAATTACAAGGTTGATTCATCCCTAGCACCACAAGAACCTAATATGAAGCATGGCTATATCCTATCCAACTTTTATCAGGTAGCCCACGTCTTTGAAAAAACAGCCATCAACCAAAGTAAATTGACCCATTTACAAGAAGAACTCTTACAGCTGACCTTCAAATGGATCAAAAAGAAGATCAGCCATTACTTTGCCAATGCCCTTGTCATTCAATTCCAAAACACCAAGGAAATCGTCGTTCTGTTCCAACAACAAGATCCTCATTTATCCGCTAAATTAGGCAAAATGGCTGCTGATATCCAAGACAAATTACCCTTACATTTAATATTCAGCTTGGGTAATCCCTACTACAATTGGGAACAAATCAGCCAGTCTTATACAGAAGCCAAGCTAGTCTTTGATGAACGTCGTCAAAGTGAACATGGCGAATTGATCATGCATTACGAAGACAAAGGTATGCTACAACTATTCAATAACTTGGATAAAAATGACGTCACCTTCTTCTGTCAAAATATCTTGAAAGCATTCGCCTTCCCAGAAGATCCAACCTTAATTGACCTGCGGAAAACACTCACTGTATATCTGGATTCTCAATGTGAAATCGCCAGCACCGCAAGCAAACTCTTCGTTCACCGAAATACCGTAAAATACCGGATCCAACGATGCGAAGAAATCTTAGGCCATGACGTATCCTCACCAGAAAACTCACTTAATCTAAGACTAGCCCTAAACCTCATCGACGAAATTAAATAAAATAAAATATGAAAGCAAAAGCAAGCTACCAAAGTAAAAATCAACGTAGCTTGCTTTTCTTTGTATATAGAAATGTCTTTTATGCGTACATTGAAGTCATTAATAGTCCATCCCCTATAAAAATATTGTCATTGGTAGTTTCATACATAAGTACAGCATTAGACTAATATTTGTGGCAAGTTGCGCCCGCCCGAAGATTTGTTTGTAATCTACGATTAGTTTCTCGAGAACATAGAAAACGTGATTACCAATTTTGTAAGCTTGCATAATGCTTAGTTATCACAAAGTAATACCTATAATGTTTATCCAATTACAAATTCTAGTATTAAGCCTTGTAGAGAATATCACACACTTGAAGAATGTATTATTCCTTAATAGTCAACAGAAAGAATGCAAATTAATGAAGTGGCTTGCCGTTTGCAAGAAAAACTTACTATTAAGCCAAAGGCTGGAGCCTCCTAGCATGCCTTCGCGGTGAAATAAGGATGATGGCCCGGCGCATGACAGACTATTAGGCGTGTACGTCTTACAGAATGTACAGACAGACAAACCAACAGACTGTTAGGGTGCGAGAACCGACGCCAAGAGAGAAACCGTTGGATGTTGTTGAGCTAAGCGATTTCGTTCTAATCCTAATTTGCAAATGCGCCCATACCTTCATAATTGTCAAAATGGATATCGTCTGATTCTAGGTAGTTAATGATGGATTCTGGAATCAAGACACCCTCTACTTTAGCACGATTATATGCTTCATTACCTGGTTGTCCTGGATATTGAACACGGTCAAATCCCGGTGCTGGTATAATCTGTGTTAAGTTCCTCATCATGTTCGTAATCTGTGCTTTAAAAGGTTCAATACCCACAAATTTTTCAGGGTCAATCAAGATAAACATTTGCCCAAGGTTACGCCCCTCATGCAAATTATGATACATCGAACTCACTTCATTCCCTGATGGTAGGCCTAATAATACACCTGCCAAAATGTCTACCATCATCATTAAACCATACCCTTTCGGTCCAGAAATAGGCAACAAACCATTTACTTGATTTGGATCAGTCGTTGGGTGCCCCTTCTGATCCACGGCCCAATTATCTGGAATTTCAATTCCTTTAGATCTAGCATCTAGGATTTTCCCCCACGCTTGAACTGTAGTCGCCATATCAAAAATCAATGGTTCGTCACCATTATTCGGCGCACAAAAGGCAATAGGATTCGTCCCAAAATAATTTTCAGCCCCACCAAAAGGTACGACCATTGGGTCTGACTGACACATTGCAATACCCACTAAATTAGCATCCGCAATTTTACGCATGTAATATGACAAAGTCCCTGAATGCCCCATCTTAGAAATCCCAACGACAGCTACCCCACTTTCTTTGGCCATACCAATCGCTGGTACTAAAGCTTTATTGGCGACAAAATGACCTTGCGCATTGTCTCCATGGAAAATCCCTGTTGACGGGCCTGTTTGTTCAAAGGATATATTGGGTTGGTTGGTAATGCCACCCTTATTGATCCGTTCAGCGTAATATTCAACTCGGACTGCACCGTGTGAATGAATACCTGACATATCAGCGAAAGTTAAATGTTTGGCTGTTTCTTCAGCTTGGTCTTGGTCTAGTCCCGCAGCTTGTAGTTTTTGATTCATTAAGTTGTATAAACGTTCTGGACTGACCTTGATGATTTTTTCTTCATGATGTGCTGACATGATTTTCGCTCCAATCCCCCTTAAACACCAGGGTTGCGGTTGGCATCTTTGGAATAAACATAGGCAAGTGGTTCCGTCCGGTCAGTCGCGTAAGCGGCTTGCGG
The DNA here is from genome assembly GCF_050689315.1 of Aerococcus sp. L_32. NCBI lineage: Bacteria > Bacillati > Bacillota > Bacilli > Lactobacillales > Aerococcaceae > Aerococcus > Aerococcus sp. L_32. The sequence continues at coordinate 2,938 of NZ_JBOEQF010000014.1, read as the reverse complement.
CGTGTAGGCAGCCATAAAAATGTAATCCCCTTTTTCCACTGGATACCAATTGTTATCTAAATTATACATACCTTTCCCAGATAGTAAATAGGCCCCGTGCTCTTGATAATGGGTTTCGATATAGCCATGGCTGGCACCTGGTTGAAACGATAAAATATGGAAATTCATGTCAAATCCTAAGTCATCAGTCGGAAGTAAATTCCATAATAGGACATCTTCCATTCCTTCATAGGCAATCGGTGTGACCGCATCTTTGTTGCCAATCACTTTATGGGCTTGGTGGCCCTCTATTGGCTCGTATGCGCGCTGGTACAAGAAGGCCTCCGTTGTTTCCTTTTGCCCGTTTTCAAAGTACATCTTTTCATTTACTGGGAAAAAGGCGTAACCCCCACTTGCTAGCTGGTCTGATTTACCATTGTCGTCGCTGACAATTAAAGCCCCTTTGATGACATAGACGAAGGTTTCAATGCCTGGACCACCAAAACCAAGGATATTTTTACCACCTTCTTCAAATTCTGCGATAAAGTCTGAAAAACTTGCTCCCATTCGCGGTGACCCTAGGATTGAGATGCGCGTATTTTCAAAGCCTGGTATCAGGTTATTGACTAAACCATCATGGGTCAAGATGGCGTAATTATTTTTCTTAATCATTGCCCGCGTTTCAAGCAGTCCATCCCGGTAACCTGTATTGTTGTTTTTATAGCCCATTGTTATCCGCCTCCAATTATTTCATGTGTGATTGATTACTTATAGTGTAACCGCTTTAAAACTAAAGAGCTACTTTCAAACCCTACAATTTTAGACAAAGGATTGTTGGTTTTAGCCAAATGACGACAGTAAAAAAGACCATGGCCCTCGAGTCACGGTCTGGGGGCTAGCTTAGAATAGCTATGCCCTTTTATCAAAAAAATTATAAGAAAAGGTATAAAATGGCGATGGTGCCGACGCCGGCGATGATGGTTTTGATGATGTCTTTAAACCGGTAGGCGACGAACAAGGACACGAGTGCTGGTATCAATTTGATGTTCTCCAGTAGGTTGAGGTTGAAGTGGCTTTCCCAGAAAAATATGTCGGTAAAAATCATTGCGGTAAAAATGATAACGGGTAGGTAAGCCATTGTTTTGTATACCATTGGAGAAATTTTGGTGTTACGTATAACAAGTGCAGGTACGACGCGCATAGCGGTGCACAGTAAGCCAAGTGTTACTACGAATAATGCCATGATAGCCCTCCTATGCTACACGGTTATTTTCTTGACGTTTTAAGAAATAGAATACGACCGCTAAGGCGATGGCTGTGGCCATAATAATCACATAGGATGATTGGAAAATAGTCATCAAGATGACGGCAATCACACCAGTGAATAACATGGTGTTGAGCATCATGCGGTTGTTTAGGTTCGGGACAAGAATGCCTATAAACATAGCAACCATGACAAAGTTTGAAATGACATCAGGAATTTGAATGAAGGTACCAAACAAGGCACCCGATGCAGTAAATAGGATCCAGGAAATCCATGTTGCAGTAGCGACGAATAAGGCGTCGTTAATGGCCCATGGTTTCTGTGGACTGTTATCTTGCAGTTTTAAGACATTGATGGCGTAGGATTCGTCTGCTGTCATGTAGCCTAACCAAGCGACCTTAAAATTAGGCGCTTGGTTTAAGTATGGGCCAAAAGACACACTATACAAGGCTTGGCGGGAACTTAATAATAGTACTGAGATAAATACTTCCATTACACCAGCATTTTGTGCAATTAGCGCTGCTGCCACAAATTGCGCGGAGCCCCCAAACACTAGACTGGACATCAGCACAACCTGCCACCAGGTTAAGCCGGCATCAGCGAGTAGTAACCCACAAGCTAAACCAACTGGTAAATAGCCTACAATAACGGGGATTGATAACTTGAAACGTTCGGACTTGGCGTCCACAATTTCTGCCATTAAACACCCTCCCTTATGTTTATTATTTTTATTTAGTCATCCGCTAGCACCTGACTAGCGATTTAGCTAACTAACGATTCACTTCTCTATGGTAATCCATGAATTTCTTGATGAAATTGTAAGGATCAATTAAGCCGATTTGACGGGCAAAGATATATAAATTTGATTCTCGTAAGAAAGCTCTTTGGATTAAGCGATAATCCGTGGCGATTCTAATAGGCTGGGTATCCGCGATTAATTCGCCCTCGGATAATACCCAAGCATGGCGAGTAAATTCTAATACTAGATCCGTGTTATGGGTATTGATGATAATTGCAATTTCTTGTTCCTGGTTGATTTGATATAGGTACTGCATGAATTCGTTGTAATGATGGTAATCTTGGCCTTCAGAGGGCTCGTCAATAATTAAGAGTGACGGCTGGTTAATTAAGGCAGACGACAGCATAATCCGTTTTTGTTGGCCAAATGATAATTGGCCAATTTGTAGTTCAGCAGTATAAATCAGACCCGTTCGTTTTAAAGAATCCCGGATGACTTCTTCTGCTTCTTCCGCGGAGTAATTACAATTAGCGGCAATCCCATTCAAATAGTCTTTCACAGTGGAATCTAGGATGGATTGGTCGATATTTTGTTGGATATAGACTGTTTCCTGCTTCATTTGACATAGGTTATCGCCAGTGACTTCTTCACCTAACCAAGTCATCGTGCCCGAATCTGGGCGGATGTTTCCGTCCATCATCTGACCCAGTGTGGACTTGCCCGACCCATTTTTTCCGACAATGGCAATCATGTCACCTTTGAAAACTTGAGTGGAAATATTGCGCAAAGTGGGCTGGTCTCGCCATGGATAAGTGTAGGATACATTATCAAGGGTCAAAATGGGTTGATCACTACGTTTTTGAACGAAATTTGGTACGGTCATCAGCCAAGATTCAATGGTTCGTTTTAGGTCAGGACCATGTAAATAATTGACGTTTGATATGTTGCGGACCTTA
>NZ_JBOEQF010000013.1:0-24160 GCF_050689315.1 Aerococcus sp. L_32 | reverse complement strand
GATTTCGACTGATTCAGTTAACACATCGGAATAGCTATAGCAGATGCGTTCAAATTTATTTTCTTCTTGGTCTAGTTCAACCACGAAAACAGCAGGGAAAGTATCACTTAGCACCCCTTGGCGTTTCATCACGCGTTTACGACCAATCTGTTGTGTAAGATGGACGCGTTCACCGATTTTTCCTTCAAGTTCCGCTTTAATAGTTGCAATATTATTTGGCATGCCCTCACCTCTCTACCGTACAGTATACCATAAAATGCAAGATATATAAATACCATTTTTGTCTTTTATTGTCAACAATTATAATGGTAAAATAGGTGAGAATTTTAGCCAAATATTCTTAATCTTGGAAGGTCAAATCTTCTTTGTACAGGGCATCTGCCAAGTGTCCAAAATCTGCAATCGTTAACGTTTCCGCACGTTGTTTTTGGTCAATACCTGCAACTTCAAGGGCTTTTACCATTTTCTCAACGACGGCTTCTTCTTTTCCAAAGGCAGCCCGTAAGTTATTCCAAATGGTCTTACGGCGTTGTTTGAAGCTTGACCGTACTAAATGGAAGAAAAATGCTTCATTTTCAACAGTAATTCTTGGTTTATCCAGCTTGTTTAAGGCCAAGATAGCCGAATCCACGTTAGGTTGTGGGTTAAAAACAGTCCGCGGTACGGTAAAGGCGATTTCCGCGTCACAGTAGTATTGAATAGCTACTGATAATGACCCATAAGCCTTTGTTCCTGGGGCTGCTGTCAATCGTTCTGCTACCTCTTTTTGCATCATCAAGATGAATTGGTCGAAGTGGAAGCTGGCTTCAAGCAAGTTGAAGATGATTGGCGTTGTAATATAATATGGCAAGTTAGCCACTACAACCGTCCGCTCAGCAGGTGGGAAAGCCGCCATTGTCGCATTCAAGTCCGCTTCCAAGATATCTTGATGCTTGACTGTTACATTGTCGTAGTCACTTAGGGTATCTGCTAAAACTGGCAACAAGCGTTGGTCAATTTCAAAAGCCAATACTTCCTTGGCATTGATGGCTAAAAACTCCGTTAAAGCCCCAATCCCCGGTCCGATTTCAATGGCGTTAGTATCCTTGTCCACCCCTGCCACATCCACCATATGTTGTAGGATTTGCGGTTCAGTCAGGAAGTTTTGCCCCAAAGACTTTTTCGCATCTAAATTGAATTTTTTTAGGATGGCACCCGTTCTTGACGGCGTTGCAATATATTTAAATGGTTGATTCATAATTTTCACCTATTTCTTTTGGTAATTTTCAAGCACTGTTGCCACTTGGTCTAATGATATCTGGAAAAGGGCTAACCGTTTCGCAAGCTGTTTGCCGTTGACATAACCCAAGTGTAGCTGGCTTGATAAGTATTCTCTTCTGTCTTTGGCATCCGGCGTCCCAATCAACCTCAAGGCAATCAAGTCTTTTTGTGCGATAGGTTCAACCGCGTTTCCTGATGGATCAGCCAACTGGTAAACATTGACCAACGCTTTTTCAATCGCTGAATCAGAGGCATGCTCAACCCCTAAACTCCCCTTGTGACTTGGTTTCGCTTCTTCTCGTTCAATAAAGGCATGTTGAACACCAGGTACAGCATCCACAACCGCTTGACGAATCTTAGTCCCTGAGATATCTGGATCTGTAAAGACAATCACCCCATGGAGTTCATGAGCTTTCTTGATTTCAAGCAAGGTACGTTCATCAACCGCTGACCCGTTAGTTTCAATAGTTGTGACTTGGTAGAGCCGGTTCAACCGTTGGGTATCTGACTTGCCCTCAACTACAATCACCTGTTTAATCTGTTTCTTTTGTTTTGCAGATGGATTTTCAGCTTTCGCCATCTCTCCCTGTCTGTCTTCGGCTGTCATATCACGCATCTACTTTCTTTTGACCAATTGTTGGCCATCAAAATCCAGTGCGAACAAATCCAAAGCATTTTGGAAGGTTTGCGCTTCAAAGTCTGCAATTGAACTTTCACGTGTTGTTGCCAAGGCCTCTGCCACATAGGCTACAAAGGCTGATTCATTACGTTTGCCTCGTTTTGGTACCGGTGCTAAATACGGCGAATCCGTCTCAATCAAAATCTTATCATCTGGCACCAATTTCGCAGCTTCCCGCACTTCCACCGTTTTTTTGAAGGTCGATACCCCGGAAAAAGAGACATGCATGCCTAAATCTAGGAATTTCTCGGCCCATTCAGGTGTTTCACCAAAGGAATGCATAATGCCACCGAAGTCACCCACTTTTTCTTCTTTTAAAATGCGGTAACAATCAGCCGTCGCGTCCCGGTTATGGATGACAATAGGCAACTGTAATTCGCGGGCAATCGCTAGTTGACGGCGGAAAACTTTTTCTTGTACATCACGGGGACTGCTATCCCAGTAATAGTCCAAGCCTGTTTCCCCAAGCGCCACTACCCGGTCATCTTCTAAAGTAGATAATAGGTATTTTTCAGCATCAGCATTGTAATCCACTGCTTCGGTTGGATGCCAGCCGTAAACGCCAACCATGTCCCCATTTTCCTTGACCATTTCTTGGGCCCGGTTAATGGTATTGTAGTTAAAACCTACTAGGGCAAATCCCCTTACCCCAGCATGTCTAGCCCGAGTAATGGTCTCATCGCGGTCGTCATTAAAATCATCTACATTTAAATGTGTGTGCGTATCAAATAACATAGTTTTCCTTTCTTAACTTAGAAAAAGGGACTGTGACAACCAGCCCCTTCTTCGCGTTATCTTTAAGCTATTTCACTACCATTTGCAGCATCTTCAGGTGCAAATACTACTTGTAGTTTACCCTCGTGTTCTGCGGAAAGGATCATTCCTTGAGAAACTTCACCCTTCATCTTACGTGGTTTCAAGTTGGCGATGATGCAAACTTTTTTCCCGATTAAAACACTTGGATCTGGATAAAATTCACGAATACCAGATAGGATTTGACGGTGGCCCTTGTCTCCTGCATCCAATCTGAATTTCAATAATTTATCTGCCCCTTCAACGAAGTCAGCATCAATCACTTCAGCAACCTTGATTTCAACTTTATCGAATACATCATATTTGATTTGGCTATCTTTAACAGATACCAATTCCGTTTCTTCAGGGTTGAAGCTTTCGTCTTCTTCATCGTCACCAGCTGGTTTATTGGCCGCCATTTGTGCTTGGATATAAGCTACTTCTTCATCGTGGTCTAGACGTGGGAAGATTGGTTGCCCTTTTTCAACTACTTTCGCAGTTTCTGGGTATAAACCAACTTTGGCATTTTCAAAACCTGCGTCAGCGTCAAAATCTAAACCTAATTGTTCAAAGATGTTAGCTGGTGTTTCAACCATGACTGGTTGGATTAGGATGGCAATCACACGTAATGAGTCTACCAAGTGGTACATCACTGACTGCAATTTACCTGCTTCTGCTTCATCTTTAGCCAAGATCCAAGGCGCTGTTTCATCAATATATTTGTTGGTACGAGAGATGATTTCCCAAACGTGGTCTAAGGCTACACTGAATTGTAGGTCATCCATTGATTGGCGGTAAGCTGCCACTTCAGATGTGATTAAATCTTCTAATGGTGCATCAAAGTCAGTAATTTGACCTGGGTAAGCACCCACTTGACCACCCAAGTACTTGTTAACCATTGAAACAGTACGATTCAATAAGTTTCCTAAGTCATTCGCTAAGTCATAGTTAATACGGTTGATGAAGTTGTCAGGGGTAAAGATCCCGTCATGACCAAATTTCACTTCGCGCATTAAGTAGTAACGTAAGGCATCTAAACCATAACGTTCAACTAGCATTTCTGGGTAAACAACGTTCCCTTTAGATTTAGACATTTTACCATCTTGCATCAATAACCAACCGTGGCCAAAGATTTGTTTTGGTAGTGGCAAGTCTAATGCCATCAACATAATTGGCCAATAAATCGTATGGAAACGAACGATTTCTTTACCTACAAAATGGATATTTGCTGGCCAGTATTTGTCAAAGTTTTCAGCATCCGCATTTGGGTAGCCTAAGGCTGTAATATAGTTCGCCAAAGCGTCAATCCAAACGTAGACTACGTGTTTAGGGTTAGATTTAACTGGCACACCCCAGTTGAATGATGTACGTGAAACCGCCAAGTCTTCTAAACCTGGTTTAATGAAGTTGTTGATCATTTCATTTTTACGGGTTTCAGGTTGGATGAATGTCGGGTTCTCTTCGTAGTATTGTAGTAAACGATCAGCGTATTTACTCATCTTGAAGAAGTAAGATTCTTCTTTCACTAATTCTACGTCGTGACCAGATGGCGCTTTACCGCCGATAACTTTACCATTTTCATCTTTGTAAACTTCTTCTAATTGGGTTTCAGTGAAGAACTCTTCATCAGAAACTGAGTACCAACCTTCATATTCACCTAGGTATATATCGCCTTGTTCTAATAGGCGTTCGAAGATGTATTGAATGGCTTCAATATGTTGTTGGCTTGAAGTACGCATGAAAATATCGTTTGAAATCTTCATTGTCTTCCAAAGTTCTTGCATGCCAGCCGCCATTCCATCAACGTATTCTTGCGGTGAAATACCTTGTTCTTCAGCTTTTTGTTGGATTTTTTGTCCGTGCTCGTCAGCACCAGTTAAGAACATTACATCAAAACCGTTTGCACGTTTGTAACGCGCAAGTGTGTCAGATGCTACTGTTGTATATGTATTTCCGATATGTAATTTACCGCTTGGGTAATAGATCGGTGTTGTAATATAAAATGTTTCTTTATTTTCAGCCACGAATGAGTGCCCCCTAATATTTGTCTATTATCTTTCCGTAATAGTATATCATAATTTACCAGTATTTTAATGGGGTTCGACGACATTTACGATCACCCGTGTCACGAATAATTGATAATGTGCTAATGATTCAATTTGAAAAATGACAAATCTGCCCTAAGCTGATGCACTAGTTTACCTAATTATCTACTTACTAGACTAATTGCTTACAGGTCATTCAACACCCGGTTAGCGAACTGTGGGGCAAAACGGTCAACATGACCATATGAAACAGTCTTTCCCGGACTTGGCGCGTGTAAATAATAGCCATCCTCAAGGGCTAAGGCGACGTGGTAAACCTGGTCGTCTTCTTCAAAAAAATATAGGTCGCCAGGTTGAACATGGTTTAAGTCTACAGGCTGGCCAAAATATTGCTGTTGATTGGTTGTACGTGGCATATATAAGCCGTTTGCCTTGAAAATATATTCAATAAAACCGGAGCAATCAAAACCAGATAAATCATTGCCACCCCAAATATAAGGAATGCCAATCAAATCATTGGCTGTGGTCAGGATGGCTTGCCGTTTAGTGGTTGCGGTCCTAAATGGTAGGTGTGCATTTTGATCGCTAGCTGGTAGTAGCGCTATTGTCCCCTTCCCCTTGGCATCAATGGCTTGTACGGGGAAGGCGAGTGCAGCCACTGTATATAAGGCGGCCAGCAAGTACAAGAGACTTCTTTTTCTAAACATATTGATCACTCCTTTTATGGTTATAACAGGGCTATCATATCAGGTTGAAATCCTTGTTCCTATAGGCTTTACACAAGTTTTACCAAGCGTTTTTTTGGTGTTCTCACGTATACGGATTGGGGGCAAAATGCTGTCAAAAAAAGACCTGAACCAGGGTTCAAGTCTTGCATCGTTTCTATATCAATCCTTACGCGCCTTCGATGGTAACTAAGAAGTATTTTTTCTTACCGCGACGAACGACGATGTATTTGCCTTCGATGGCGTCTGCTGCTGAGATTTCGTAGTCGACGTCTTGTAGGCGTTGTCCGTTGATGTAGATGGCGCCGTTGTTGATGTCTTCACGTGATTGACGACGTGATCCTTCGATGCCTGCGTCTACTAACCAAACGGCTAAATTGTTGCCTTCTTTAGGCATTGTTGATCCTGGCATATTACCGAAACCTTGTTCAATTTGTTTGGCTGATAGGTCTGCGATATTGCCTGAGAATAAGGCTTCTGTGATGGTTTGGGCATCTTGTAAGCCTGCTTGTCCGTGAACAAAAGTAGTCATTTCTTCTGCTAGACGACGTTGTGCTTCACGTTTTTCTGGTTGAGTAGCTACTTTTTCTTCTAGGGCGTCGATTTCTTCTTTGCTTAAGAAGGTAAAGTATTTCAAGTATTTCACGACGTCTGCATCGTTTTGGTTTAACCAGAATTGGTAGAATTCGTATGGTGACGTTTTTTCTGGGTCTAGCCAAATCGCACCACCGGCTGTTTTACCGAACTTAGTGCCGTCCGATTTCAACATTAATGGAATAGTTAATCCGAAGGCTTCTGCGTCGGCACCAGCTTCTTTACGGATTAATTCTAGACCCGATGTGATGTTCCCCCATTGGTCGGCCCCACCGATTTGTAGACGAACGTCTTCGTTTTCAAATAGGTGTAAGAAGTCCATTGATTGAAGGATTTGGTATGAGAATTCTGTAAATGAAATCCCCGTTTCTAAACGTGAAGCAACGATGTCTTTTTTGATCATGGTATTCACGTTGAAACGTTTCCCAATATTACGTAAGAAATCAAGTAAAGTCAGGTTTTTAGTCCAATCGTAGTTGTTGACCATACGGAAGTCGGCATCTTTTTCTTTTAGGAATAAGTTTTCCATTTGACCAGCTAATTTGCGGGCGTTGTCTTCTACTTGTTCCATAGATTGTAGGTTGCGTTCTTCCGATTTACCTGAAGGGTCCCCGATTGAACCTGTCGCTCCCCCAATTAAGATAACTGGACGGTGTCCTGCTAATTGGAATCGTTTAAGCACCATAAATGGGATTAAGTGACCGATATGTAGTGAGTCACCAGTTGGGTCAACACCGCAGTATAGGCTGATTCTGTTGTCTTTGATGTAGGCTTTTAGGCCGTCTTCGTCTGTTTGTTGGTTGATGGCGCCGCGCCATTCTAATTCTTCAATAATGTTCATATTTTTCGCTCCTTTTTCCTTTTATAAAAATAAAAAAGCCCCTGCCCTAAGCTTCCAATTGGAAAAACCTAGACAGGGACGATCAATTACCGTGTTACCACCCAAATTGTTATAAACATTTAGTTTACAACCTCTCTTTGTGCGTTATCGGGCACTAGCCGGCGGAATTTATTTTGCTATGTGTAATTCACTATCAATCCTTGACTAGTTTTCACCCACCACTAGTTCGCTAATTACCAGATTCATTGCTACTCCACCACTTGACTTGGTGCCATAGTGCATTCCTTGCACAAGATTATTTGCGTGTGAAACTTTCGCTTCTCACTGAATTCTATCAAAGTCATTGGATAAGTCAAGCAGTTTTGATGTCTTTTTCTACTATCGATTGACACTGATATGCTTTCTCTTCTATCCAGCTACCATTCTTCGTGGTTCCATGCTAGGCCGTCTAATTTGCCTTGGGCTTGGAATAAGCGTTTGTCGGTTTCAGCGATTTCAGCTTTCACTTTTTTTAATATGGCGATTGTTGCATAGTCTGTTGCTGTTTCGATGGCTTGATCAATGATTGCCTCGGTCCATTTCAAGTCATTTTCCATTCCGGTTCTAGTCTCCTTGTTTAATGCGGTCATATGATGTGCCCCCTTAACGCCAACTTGTTTTAGGTAGTTGCGCTTCAATGTCGCCTAGATTGTCCATTTCATCTGCCCATTCTTCAGCAACCAGATTTAGTTGATCTTGCAATGGTTGGTCAAAATTACCTGCAATATCTTTTAATTGGGCGATCAACCAAGCGTTTCGGTCCGCAAATTTTGCCTGGGTTGGTAGTTCTAGGTATTGTCTAAAGCGGACTAAGTTGTCTTGCTGGATATGTTCTGGTTGGTAGGAATGTTGGGCAAGGACAAATGGCGGCAGGTATTCCAAGCCAATCGCGCGTGCAAAGGATTGGTATGGTCGAAGTAACTCTGAAATGGTTACTTGTTCCCGGCCACCTGCTTGATACTGTCTTAAAGGCACACCCACTGAAATGATTACACCAAATTCTTTACCTTTTAAATTTGTACTATAGGTATCTAAAAATCCCTTGTTAAAGACTTCTAGAATAAAGTCCGATACTAAACCGGGCGCTTGATACCAAAATAATGGAAACTGAAGCAACCATCTGTCTGATGCTAGGATAGCTTCTTGATACGCTGTCACGTTTGAATCAGTGAAGGGTCGTTCAATTTGGATAAAAGGAATGGTATTTGGTCTTGCTTCATACAAGAATTGGTGGGACGCTGAAGTCTCCATTTCTGGATGACCACCAAAGATCACGCTTGCCATTGATTCGCCTACTTTCTCATTTATATTTTTTCATGCATTTCTAGTCATTTTATCATAAGACTATTTTACATAAGAAAAGCAGCCTAACCAAGTAGACTGCTTGCAAAATTTATATTGAATGATTTTTATAATAAAGCTGGTGAATTTGGTCCAACTGGAATACCAATTAGATACCAGATGACTGCCATAATAATCCATGCAATACCGATGGCTACTGAGTAAGGTAATACGTTAGACATTAAAGTCCCTAAACCAGAACGCTTGTCGTATTTGTATAATACTGCTAGAACTACCGGAATGTAAGCTTGCATTGGTGTTAATGGGTTAATAATCCCATCACCAATACGGTAAAGCATTTGGGTGAATGCTGGGTGATAACCTAATAGCATGAACATTGGGACAAAGATTGGTGCCAGGATTGCCCATTTTGCCGAAGCTGAACCAATAAAGAAGTCAACGAACATTGATAATAAAATGAATCCGATGATTAAGGCGATACCATTGGCGCTTTCTAGTAAGCTTGCGCCTGAAATCGCAATAACTGTCCCCATGTTAGACCATGAGAAGTACGCCATCATTTGACTTGAGAAGAAGATGATCACGATGAAGCTTCCCATATCAGCCATTGATGAAGATAACATCCGAGATAAGTCGTGTGAGTCTTTGACTTGGCCTGTCATCTTACCGTACACGAAACCTGGTACGAAGAACATAATTGTCATCAAGACTGTGATCCCGTCCATAAATGGTGAACCAGAAATTAACGAACCTGTTTCAGCATTTGCTAAAAATGAATTTGGCATCAAGGCTAAAACTGCAACAATAGCGATTGTCGCTAGTAATGACCAGTTTGCATATTTAACTGCTTTAATTTCTTGGTCTGATAATGAGCCACCTTTGTGAACTGCTGGTAATTGCTCGCTGGCAAATTCAGGTTGGTACTCACCCATTTGTGGTAATGAAATTTTAGTCAGTACGAAGTAAATAACTGGTACTAATACAAATGTTGAAGCGAAGATGAAATAGTAGTTCATCGCAACGTTGAGTTCAATATCTGGCATAATAGTCTGTGCTGCTGATTCTGTAAATGGGAATACTAAGGCATCAGACATCCCCAACATCACGTTGGCCGCAAAGGCTGCAAGTGATGATACATAACCTAGCACTGCACCGGCCATTGGGTTTAAACCCATTTTCAAGAAGGTTAAGGCTGCTAACGGTGGCAATACGATTGGACCAGCGTCCCCAGCGATGTTGGCAATTACCCCTGCAAAAATGATGATCAGTAAGATATATTGTTTGGGCGCTTTTTCCACTACATTAGTTAAAACGGCTTCAAAGTAACCTGATTTCTCAGCCATGCCAACACCAAGCATAATAACTAATACGGCTGACAAGGCTGGGAATCCAGCAAAGTTGGCCCCTGCTTCTGATATCATGCGGGCAAAGTATTCGCCAGTTAGCAAGTTATTTACTGCAACCTCTGAATTATCTATCGGATTGACAACCGATACCCCGAACATACTCATTACCCATGACGCTAGAATGACTAGAATACTCAGGTAAATGAAAATCATAATTGGTGAAGGCATTTTGTTCCCTACACGTTCAATTCCGTTAAGAATACGGAGCAACCGTGATTCTTGTTGTTTTTCTTCCACTTATCTCATCTCTTTTCTTATTTTAATTCTTGCCTAGCTTTTCACTATTGTTTTAGATTATAAAGATTCCATTAAAATTCTGCAAGTATTTGTTAAATTTTGCATAATTTTCACCCTCCTCTTGGAAGATAATCTCCATCTTTCCAAATCAAAAAGACCCATATCATCTTTATATGGATCGATTTGTTATATTTATTGACAGCTACATTCCGTTTTTAGTATAAGTCCCTTGCACCTGATTCAACCCTACCGTATTGATGTATGAATCCTCATAATTTGTACTTGTTTTTGTTCATATTGTTCACCTCTTTCCGTTATTGGATTTGTATTTCCTGTGAAAGAGGTGTTTGTAAATTATAGAACTTTTAACGGTTAGCTACCGTTTCTGTGATTGTTTGAATAGCGGCTTCGCTTCTTTGAATCAAGTCTTTTCCTTTGGCACCTAATGTTGCTTGTAGTTTTTCGTCTTTTAATAATAAGACGTTTTCTTCAACATTTTCGTTGGCTGCTTGGATAGCCGTTTTCAGCATGGCTGTCCCAACGGTGACATCGGCCATCACAGACTTCCTTCCTAGGCTAGCGACTTGGGTCATAATTTCTAAGGCTTGTGTGGCATGGTCCATAATTTCCAATGGCACTTCTGTGGCAATTTTTAAGCCTGCTTGAATCGCTTGTACTCGATCAGCTTTTTCTTGGTCAGTAGCTTTTGGTAATTTGAATGCACCGAATAGTTGGTTTGATGCGTCTTCGTCCCCTTGCACCAAAGCGAACAGTGCTTCTTGGTGACTAGTCATTTGATTGACTAGACCCGCCAGCAAATCAAGGTCCGCCCCTTTTTGCTTTTCAATAGTAATATTTAGGACCATGTTACCTAAGGCGGCGCCCATTGTGCCGGCGTATGCTGCTGCTGACCCGCCCCCAGGTGCTGATTGGCTTGAGGCTAATGCTTCGATGTAAGTATACATTTCCATGATATTTTCTCCCTTTTAATCATCTTTTGAGTGATGTTTGAATAATTTCTTCTATTATAGAATAGTGTTAAAACAAGTTGAATAGTGGAATTAAAACGATTGGTACGAACATAGAAGGTGCGATGTTCATGACCTTGATGTCAGTGATTTGTAGTAGATTGAAGCCTAGGCCCATAATAATGAGGGACCCTACTGCACCGATTTCTGTGGTTACGACGACTCCTAATAAGGGCGCGATGGATGCGGATAGTAGCGATAAGGCTGCTTCATAAATAAATAATGGGATAGCGGCAAAGGCTGACCCAATTCCAAGTGTTGACGACAAGACAAAGACGAACACAAAGTCTAAGATAGATTTGGCGTACATGGTGGTGTGGTCTAGGAATAAACCGGACTGCAGGGACCCAATGATAGCCATTGCGCCGACTACAACGAATAAGGTGGCCGATACAAAGGCTTCTTGAAAGGTAGATTCGCCTTCGCCAGCTACTCTTTCTTGGAGTTTTAAGGCGAAATGGTTGAATTTCCCGTCGAAGTCAACTGTTTCACCGATTAAAGTCCCAATCACTAAGGATAGCACCATGACGATTAGATTGTCTGTTTCAAGCGCACCCTGGATACCAATAAATATAACGACCAAGGCGACGGCTGTCATGATACCTTTTCGCGTGTTGTTTTTTAAGAGATGACCAAATGTTGTCCCCACACCTGCCCCAAATATTACACTAATCGCGTTCACAATTGCCCCAAATATGACCATGTCCTAGCTCCTCTTATCTTCGTATTCTTTTGAATTTGATTATAACAAATAATGAGATTTTTATGTGGAACTTGTTAACATTTTGTTAAACCCGGTTCCCATGTGATGTTTTATGACACAAAACGTCAATTTGCCCTTGCATTCTATTAAAAATACATTCATAATACAAAAGTAGTTAAATTTAGGACGACAAAAAAGGAGTAATTTTTATGCGAACATGGACTAGAGAAGCAATTTTTGAAGACGTAAAAGAGAAAAATGTACATTTTATTCGTTTAGCATTTTCAGATGTTAATGGAATTTTGAAAAATGTTGAAATCCCTGTTTCACAGCTAGACAAGGCTTTAGATAACGAAATGGCTTTCGATGGTTCTTCTATTGATGGATTTGTCCGTATCGAAGAAGCTGATATGAAGCTACACCCAGACTTGAATACTTGGACTGTTTTCCCTTGGGGTTCTGATGACAGAAAAGTTGCCATCTTAATTTGTGATATTTATACAACTGATGGTGAACCATTTGCAGGTGATCCTCGTGGTAACTTAAAACGTATGGTAGAAAAATTAGATGATTTAGGTTTTTCTGCTTTCAACTTAGGACCTGAGCCAGAATTCTTCTTGTTCAAACTTGCAGAAGACGGCAACCCAACGACTCGAGTAAATGATGTTGGTGGTTACTTCGACGTGGCTCCTGTTGATTTAGGTGAAAACTGTCGTCGTGAAATTGTATTGGTACTTGAAGATCTTGGTTTTGAAATAGAAGCTTCTCACCATGAGGTTGCGATTGGCCAACACGAAATCGACTTTAAATACACTGATGTTGTAGATGCTTGCGATAAGATTCAATTATTTAAATTAATCGTTAAAACTGTTGCGCGTAAATACAACCTGCATGCTACTTTCATGCCAAAACCTATTTACGGTATCAATGGTTCTGGTATGCACTGTAACATGTCATTATTCAAAGGAAGCGACAATGTCTTCTTTGATACAGATTCTGAAACTCAATTATCTGAAACAGCTATGCAATTTATCGCTGGTGTCCTAGAACATGCTAAAGCGATCACCGCAGTTGCTAACCCGATTGTTAACTCATACAAACGCTTAGTTTCTGGTTATGAAGCACCTGTAAATATTGCTTGGTCTGCACGTAACCGTTCACCGCTAATCCGTATCCCATCAGCTCGCGGGAAATCAACTCGTGTTGAATTACGTTCAGTAGACCCAGCAGCTAACCCATATTTAGCTTTAGCAGCTATCTTAGGTGCGGGGCTTAAAGGTATCGAAGACGAAATGGTTGCACCTGCACCAATTTCTCGTAACGTATACAAAATGACTGCTGATGAATTAGTTAACGGTGGCATTGATAAATTACCTAGCTCGCTATCTCGCGCTTTAGACGAATTAGAAATCGACAGCGTTGTACAAGATGCTTTAGGTGCACACATCACTGCAAACTTCATCTCAAGCAAACGTATTGAATGCCAAGAATACTTACACCAAGTAACTGACTGGGAATTGAATACATACTTAGAACAATACTAATTTAGGGAAAATGAACACGACTTAGCGAAAGCTAGGTCGTGTTTTTTTTATTGTATACGAATAGAAAAAAACGCATGACCTAAAAAGAAATCCAGATCAAGCGTTAAATTTGGTTTATTCATTTCTTAACAGTTTGTGTCGCACCCTAGTCGGGTTCGCTTCGGCAAACAGGTATCCACTTCAAACTAGTTTCCCAAAGCTCGCACCCTCTTTTTAAAAGTCGTCCCAGTTTTTATCGTCTTTATACTTGTCATCCACAAAGCTGTAGTTGGTTTTGTATGTGGACGGTTTTTCTTTTCTTGTAAATCCGCGGTAAGTGTTGCCTTGTTTTTTGGCATGGTGGTTTGAACTCGGCGTGTACTCGTCTTCTTCTATAAGGACTTCTTTGGCCCGGTGTTTCCTAGCTTGACTAAGCCGAGATACTTTTTCCGGGTAGCCAGTTTCATCTAATGCTTCTTCATAGAAGTTGATTAAGGCTAGGCTATGGTAGGGTTTGACATAGAAGTAGGCTAATCCTAGCGTGAATGGAATCAATAGGTACCATCCGATGAAGCGTAGGTTTAGCCAGATAAATCGCCATTTCCGTCCGCGCATCATCCGGCGAGATTCTGTGATGGCCTCAGAGGCTGTTAGGATTGGAAAGTCGATGATTAAATAATCGGTCATGGCGTAGCCTATACTCTTATAAACCGCTGGGATAAATAATAACAATGACCACATGAGTAGGTAAAAGCCTCGTAGAAATCCTGCCCAAGCAAATTTGATTGAATCACGCATAATTGGCCCAATGATGTCACGGTGGATTCGTATCGATCGTTGGTTATTCTTCACCATTAATGACCGTAGATAAGCCATTTCAGCTCCGGCAATAAAAACGATCTCGACGATAATAATCAGGATGCTGATGGGGAAAAGGACGAAGGATACTGCAGTTGGTGCAGTCCCAATTATCCATACGATTGCCCAATAAATAATGGTAAATAAGACAAACCATCCTGTATTTTGCCTTAATGTCTCTTTAGCTTTCGCTTTTAAATTTCTTCTCAATCACGGTCACCTCCTCATAAAAATCATCAATTGATTGTGTTCATATCATACTTGCCTAATCGATAAACTGGTAGACAAGCAATACTTGCCTTTCAGACCAGCTAACCTTATATAAGTATTCTATCAAATTCTCAAGTTTCGCCATCCACCTTAGGACCTATTTCAAACAAAAGAATAGCCTTGAATACCGTTGTACTCAAGGCTGTCTTTTTGCCTGTAATAATGGCTACATCTTAGTCGCGAGAACGACCGCCAAACAATATCAATACACGTAGCAGTGACAAGGCACCTGCAATTGCTGATGCGACGTAAGTCATAGCCGCAGCGTTTAGGGTTTTACGGGCATATGGTAATTCCGTTGCAGTTAAGACATGCCCGTCTTCCATAATTTGTAGCGCACGTTTAGAGGCGTCAAATTCGACTGGTAAAGTCACTAATTGGAAAAGTAAGGTTAAGGAGAACAAAATAATCCCAATATTGATAAAGGTCTCGTTAAAGCCAGCGATGGCACCTAGGATTAAGATTGGCCAAGACAGTTTTGAACCGATACTCACAACAGGTACAATTTTTTGACGTAGGGTCATCATGAAATAACCTTGGGCATCTTGAACCGCATGGCCACACTCATGGGCGGCAACGCCGATAGCAGCAATCGATTTTGAATTGGCTGTGGCATCAGATAAACGCAATACCTTATTGCTTGGATCATAGTGGTCAGTTAAGTTACCGGAAATACGTTCAACTCGAACGTTGGTAATGCCTGAATATTGTAGGATGTATTCGGCAACTTGGGTACCGGTCATCCCTTTTGCAGTGGCATATTTACTATATTTATTAAATGTTCGATTTACGTTGGCACTTGCGATTGACGCGATTACAGCACCAATAATAATTAAGATATAAGTCCAGTCAAACATCATGGGGAAAAACATTGAATCACTCCTTCTTTCATATTATAACAGCTAACTCCGCCCTGACCAATGCGTATGCTGGTTAGGGGTTCATAATTTGTTGGTGGATGATGTCGATAACTTCCTGACTTTCTGGTAGCTTGTTCAGGTAAAATTCATGGTGCATGTAATCAAACTGGTAATAGTTACTGGTATGATTATGGGCACGTAATCGGCGGTGTAACCAACGGCCGTCGCAGGCGTGGCTGTCATCCGTTCCGTTAATAAAATCGACTGCTGGCATTGAGTCAATTGGCATTTTAGCATAATTTAAAGCTGGATTTTTCTCCCGCCAGATAGTTTTTAAGGCATTGACCTTGGTGGCGTCAAATTGCACATCGTTTGGGTTGATGTTGACATCATCAAAACTGGTATTTAGCCAAGGTGACAGTAAAATCACCCGTTGCACTGGACTGCCTATTTGGTCCATCCGATCCGCAACCAGTAAGGCTGGAATCGCGCCAGTGTCTGAAGCAAGGAAATAGACATTTCGAAGAGAACGTCCTGTTTTTTCAGCGATTTCTTCTATCAAGTTGGTCAACCGTCCTGTTTCACTAGCTAAGTCATAATTAGCGAATGACCGCAGCAAGGGAATTGATACATTCGCCTCATCTTCAAAGCGGTTAGCTATTTTTCGGGCGAAGGCCCATTCACGCTCTTGTAAGGTATGAATCCCGCTTCCGCCATGGAAATAAATAATCCAGGCTTTGTCTGTCTCTTGAGAATCCCCTTGAGTGTCCAAGGCTGGTTCGGTATCAATATCCGTCAGCTCGACGATGACACCCTTTTGGCCACGGTGAATCTCTGAAGCATGGTCGCGGGTAATAAAAAATAAGTTTTCGTGGTTGATACTCCGTGTAGCTAGGTCTTCAGTTGCTTGTTTCTTGGTATTGGCAGGGGTTAGGCGATTGGCTTCTCGCATAATCCGCATACCATCTTGTATCACCTTGCTGCGCACCGATCGCTCTTGACTCATGGCATGATAAACATAGCCGACGCCTGTTGCAGCAGCCGCTAACCCTAATCGCCACAGTCGGTTATTATCCTTCTTACTCATTCCTGCACGCTCCTTCCCACTTTCTTCATCATAAAACTTGCACGAGCTCTTTAGTCTATTATAACTGAACACCAGACATTGGATAGGGACTAAAGTCCTAATTTCTGGCAAAAGAATTCCTACATTTCCCTTAGCATTTTCTAAAAATTATATTAATTTCTTGAGATATTCGCGTAAGTCTCGTATCATTAAGGGTATATTATACTTTATGGGTTATCATTGGGTTACTTTATGCCAAAATGCATATGGCATTCATTGATCAACAAAGTAAAAAAGAATAAGGAGATAGATAATGGTATTGAAGAAACTATCCACCCTTGCAATCATTGGATCGAGCATTGGGGTATTAGCAGCCTGCTCTAGAACACCAGACCAAGTTGTGACAAAGTCAGCCGAAAACGCCCAAACTATGATGGGGCAATTAGAATCCATTCAAACGCAGGAAATTGCCTTACAAGATGCTTTTGAAGAAGATTTAGCAACTGACGAAAGTCTAACCAACTTGGCTGAATCAGGTACGGGTGCAACACGGGAAAACTTACAAACCAGACAAGAAGAATTTGACGAATTAAAATCGCTTTTTGAAGATTTCCAAGGTCAGGTTGAAAGTTTAAATGAATTTGACGAAACAGACTTCACAGCTGGGGAAGATTTCGCCAACTTTGATGCATCTCGCCAATTAGCTGACAGCGTGAACACGCAAATGAGCGCCTACATTGAAAACTACCAAGCTGTTTTGGAGAAAGAAGATGCTTATTACACAAGTTTAGCAGCTGAAGACAGCAATCTAACGACCTTCTCTGACGGCCTAGCGGAAATTAACGGCAACTTCGAAACGTCACAAGCAGCCTTATCTGAAATGTTGCCTGACTTAACGGCATTAGCCAAACTTTCGCAAACAGAAAATCAAGCACAATAAAATGAAATAGAACGGAGGCCAGAACCTTGAAAGACAATCAATCCAACCCAAATTCGGATATT
Source organism: Aerococcus sp. L_32 (assembly GCF_050689315.1). Classification (NCBI taxonomy): domain Bacteria; kingdom Bacillati; phylum Bacillota; class Bacilli; order Lactobacillales; family Aerococcaceae; genus Aerococcus; species Aerococcus sp. L_32. The sequence goes on along the minus strand of NZ_JBOEQF010000013.1, from coordinate 6,930 downwards.
AAGACAACTTTAGACCCAAAAAACGAAGGACCTAAATTCAATTGGAAACTTGTTTTAGGGCTACTCACAGCCATTGTATTAGGTTTAGCCTTAATCTTTGGCATTCGAACAGACTGGTATGGCTTAGCCAATGAAAATAACCAAGAACAATCTGCAAGTAATGAAAGTTCGTCTGAACAAAATGCTGAATCTACCAGTGAATCTGGTGAATCAACTGAAGCAAGTGGTGAAGATGCTAGCGTTGCAGCGACAAGCGGTGAAGGTGACGGTACACAATTACCAAATGTTTCTACAGAAGCAACGGCTTTATTAAACCAACCAAAAAATTTACCCTCAAAATTCCAATACGATTCAGGTTACGATATTGCCTATCCTGAAGACGGGGTAAAAGGGATTTACCTATCAGCTGCCGGTGCCACCGACCAAGCCCTATTTGATGAAAATATGGCCCTTTTAGATGAAACCAATCTAAATTCAGTCGTACTAGATGTCAAAGACGACTACGGGAATATTACTATGGACCTACCGTCAGAAGATGATACGGTCAACAACAACGAAACAGATAATATTGACGGCGAAGGCATTATGCAAACCTTCCAAGACAAACAAATCTATCCAATCGCTCGTATCACAACCTTTAAAGATACCAACCTAGCTAACGCTGATCCATCACGTACCTTCCTAACAGAATCTGGTGAAGTATGGACTAACGATGGTGGCGATGCCTTCTTAAACCCATACAACAAAGATAACTGGGAATACCTTGTAGAAGTCGCTAAATCTGCCGCTCGCGCTGGTTATAAAGATATCCAATTTGACTATGTCCGCTTCGCAGAAGGATTTGAAACTTTCGGTGAAACCTTAACTTACGATATGGGTGACTACGCTGAATATGGAAAAGCTTCAACTGAAGCCCGTCAAATGGTTATCGCAGACTTCCTAGCTTATGCCCGTGAAGAACTTGAACCATATGGTGTAGATGTTTCTGCAGATATCTTTGGTTACGTGACAGATGTTGTCGCAACACCTGGTATCGGTCAAAATTACAACATGATCGCAGAAAATGTTGATGTCATTTCATCAATGATTTACCCTTCTCACTGGGGTCCTGGCTACTTCGACTTAGACTACCCAGACTTATACCCATATGAAGTTGTACAAGCTTATATGGAAAAAGAGAATGCTTTAAATGCTGAGCTGGAAGATGCACCAGTATCTAGACCTTGGTTACAAGACTTTACCGCATCATACCTAGCGGAAGGTACTTATGCTGAGTACGGCGCGGCCGAAGTACAAGAACAAATTGATGCTGTTATTGAAAGTGGCGCCAACGAATACCTACTTTGGGATGCATCGAACACCTACACAAGAGGCGTAGATTACAAATAGTACTTATGATAGCAAAAACTCGACGTCAGCTGACGTCGAGTTTTTGTTTTTTTCAAGTAGTGTTGGTGGGCGTTTTTAAGGAATCTTCACCAACATTATTTTTATGCATAGAAAAAGGCCATGCTTTCCTAAAATAAAGTAAAACACCACATCATACTTCAAAGAAGGAAAATCATGACCTATTCATTTATTATGCAGACTTTGCGAGACAATTTTTACTTGATGATTTCAGTGTGGAAACACCGTGTCATATGTTCAAGCATAGTGTCTCCTAAATCTGTAAAGGTTGCAACACCATTAGCATGGACCTTAGTTTGAAAACCATAGGCATCTGCCCCACTAACCGTATTGAACACACAAATATCTGTGGTTACACCAACAACATGGACTGTATCAACGTCTTTATCAAGCAACAAATCTCCCAAACCAGTATTAAAGAAGCTATTGTAATTTTCTTTAGGCAGGTATGTGACCAATTCATTGTCTTGGTTGGCTTGGAACCAGTCTTGCAATTCACCATAAATTGCTTGTCCTTCTGTACCCACCACATTATGGGCTGGCCACAATTTAAAGTGGGGATCATCCACTTGATGAGCGTCCATAGCCACGACCACATCTTTCCCTTGGCTGATAAAGTCTTCTGACAGAGATTTAATGTAAGGAACGATGGCTTGACCTGGTTGGCCAACGGTTAATGAACCGTCTGGTGCCACAAAATCGTTACTCATATCTACAATGATTAATGCTTCTTTACCCATGAAATCAGCCCCTCAATCGTCATTTGCATCATTCTTTGAAAAATGAATTTGCATTTCTATACGCAATATTTATCTTTGTTTTATTTGTTTCTTAGCTCGGTAACAAATTCTTCTATTTTGTCCATGGCAATCGTCAATTCTTTAATTGAGTAAGCATATGAGATACGTAAGAATCCTTCCCCACCCTCACCAAATGCTGAACCAGGCACAACTGCCAATTTCTTCGCATCAAGGAGCGCCAAGGCAAATTCTTCACTGGTCATATCAAATTCACGAATGTCAGGGAAGGTATAGAAAGCCCCGCGTGGTACGAAACAAGGAATACCCATATCACGGAATCGGCCTAATAAGAAATTACGACGTTTTAAATAGTCTTTCCGCATCGCTTCTACATCGTCATCACAATCTTCTAAAGCCACAACTGCCGCATATTGCGATACAGTTGGTGCAGCCATAATCGTGAACTGGTGGATTTTCAACATTTGTTCCACTAAGACTTCTGGTCCACATAGGTAACCAATTCGCCACCCTGTCATCGAGAATGCTTTAGCAAATCCGTTAATGTAGATTGTCCGTTCTTTCATCCCTTCAAATGAAGCGATTGATGTATATTTATCTTTGGCATACCAGATTTCAGAATAAATTTCGTCCGTTAATACATATAAATCATATTTCTTAATTACATCAGCCAACTTTTCCAATTCTTCCCGAGTTGCTGCTGCCCCCGTTGGGTTGTTTGGATAGTTTAAAATAATGGCTTTTGTTTTGTCTGTGATCAATGCTTCAATATTTTCTGGCTGTAAAATGAAGTCGTGCTCACTTGGTAGCTTCAATGGTACGGGAATCCCCCCAGCAAGCTCAATTGATGGTGTGTAAGATACGTAAGACGGATCCATACACAATACTTCATCACCTGGGTTAATTAATCCACGACAAGCAAGGTCAATGGCTTCAGAACCACCAACAGTGACAATCACTTCCGTATCTGGATCATAATCCAAGTCATATTTGCGGTCTACATATTTTGAAATTGCACGTCGTAATTCAATTAAACCTGCATTGGCAGTATAATAAGTTTTACTTTTTCTAATGGACCGAATCGCTTCTTCACGAATTGACCAAGGCGTTGGAAAGTCAGGCTCCCCTACACCAAGCGAAATCACGCCTTCGATTTCATTGGCAATGTCGAAAAAACGTCGGATACCAGAAGGTTCCATGTCAATTACGGTTTTATTTTGAGATTTTGTCATTGTGAGATCACCATACGTCCGCCATGTTCTTTGATATCTTTATAGACAACCCCTTGTTCTTTATAGCGGTTCATTACAATGTGGGTTGTTGTAGCGCTAACTTCGTCGATAGCTGCTAATTTAGAGATAAATTTAGAGATATCTACCATCGTTAAACGCTTCGTTAATAATAGGAAATCATAAGTACCTGACATCAAGTATAAAGATTCTACTTGATCATATTGGTAAATGGTTTCTGCAATGTCTTGATAAGATACACCGTGGTGTAAATCAACATTGACTTCTACCATCGCTGATAGCAAGTTGTCATCGGCAACGTCCCAGTTGATCATGGTGTGGTAGCCGGCAATCACGTTATCTTTTTCATAAGCAGCGATTTGTGCAACGACTTCTTCTTCGTTAACTTCAATCATGTTAGCGATTGTTTTAGGTGCTAATCGCGCATCCTGTGCTAAGATAGCTAACAATTCTTTTTTCTGTTCGATGTTCATTTTTATCCCTCCAAAAACGACTTGACTTGTAGCTTTAAGCATACTTTTAAACTGAAGTTTTGTCACTTCATTTGAATAATTTTAATAAAAATTTTTGATTTCACCCCAATTTAAAAAAACGCCCTCTTCTAGTATATATGAAATAGATTATTTTTGTAGTGATATGGCTAGTAACCCATTTTTTCTGATCATTAACTTTCAGGTTATGCTTATTCCTATGATAGTCTTAAAAAACAGTGGGACCGCCCTCACCCTAGTTAGGTTCGAGTCTCCAGAGAGGACTCTCGCACCCTAATCATATTACTACTAGACAGGAAACGTCTTCTTTCGCACTCTTTTCTCCTTAAACAATTTTTATATCCTTGTTAACAGTTTTCTAAAACCCTTTCCAATTTAACATGATATAATGGGGTTACCGACAACTACGACCTTAATGGTCATAATCAGTCTGTAGGAGGAAACATACAATGGAAAAGTTTACAAAACGAATTTTATTAACTAGTGGTGTTTTAGCTTTAGGACTTGCCGTAGCTGCACCAAATAAATTAGCAGATAAGATTGCTATTGACCCGATGTTTACATATGGGGAAACTTTAGATGATAGCCAATATACTGAAACAAAAGAATTATTAGGTGTTGAAGATGGCGCGACTGAAATCGAAGTGGCTGTTGATGAATTAAATGACTTATTACAAGATAGCTACCCATACAACCAAGTGTATTCTTCAGCTTATATCACACCAGCAGATAACGATGGTGGCGTAACGGTTGAAATCGAAACACCAGATACAATTACAGATATCACTGAAGCCCAATATGAAAATGCGGCCATTACTGCGGGCGCAGTTGACGTAGATATTAAAGTTGCTTCTGCTGTTACAGTAGATGGTTCAGGTGCCTTAGCGGGTGTTTATAAAGCCTTTGAAGATGCTGGTTATTCATTAGATGATGATGCCCGTCAAGTAGCGCAAGATGAGTTAGCGGTAACTTCTTCTATTACACAAGAGAACGAAGATACTGAAGGTTACTCCGATAGCGACATGAACGCTGCGATTGCAGATATTAAAGCGCAAATTGCTGACTTGAAAGACCAAAATGGTGGCTCAATTTCAGTGGATGAAATTACTGTTATCGTGAATAATGTGGTCAATAACTACAACTTAAATGGTGTGATTTCTGAAGACAATATCCAAGCGATTATTGATCAAATGAAAAACTTCTCTAACCTTGAGTTAAGTGAAGAGCAAAAAACACAATTATCTAACTTAGCAAGCTCATTATCTGACGCTGCAAGTAACGTTGCCGCTTCTGCTTCATCTGCAATCGAAAATGCAGATACTGAGCAATTACAAGAAGATGCTATAGGTATTTGGGACCGTATCTTATCCATTATTGATAACATCTTCGGGACTAGCTTCTCAGACAACAAGGAAAACAATAACGAATAGGCAATCAAACGCATACATAATAAAACTATATTGTCTCCAAAACTATTTTTTCTCAGCGAGAAATAGCCTTGGAGACTTTTTTATGAGGTGATCGCTACACTTACACTAAACTACATAGACTGAGTTAAACGCCAAAGTCTATAATAGCTGTATGAGGGAGGGAGTGTAATGAGTAAAGCTAATAGATTCAATTTTCGTATGAATAGTGATTATGTGAAAAGTATGGTCTATGGTGGTTTAGATGGCATAATAACAACTTTTGCAGTAGTTTCCGGCGTGACTGGCGGTGCTTTAGACTTTCAGATTGTAATTATTCTAGGCTTCTCAAACTTATTAGCGGATGGTCTTTCAATGGCTGTCGGTGATTACTTATCTTCTAAGTCAGAAAACGAATTTATTACTAAAGAGATTGAACAGCACCAATCTAATTTCAATTATAATTTTCAATCTGAACTAAACGATTTCAAGGAATATTATATAAACAAAGGACTTACAGAAACGGATGCTTCACTAATTTCAGAAACATTAGCTAAATATCCAGAAGTAATCGAACAAGAACGTATAAACATGATCTTTGGCACTGCTGAAACAGAAGCGCATCCTATGTTTAATGCTTTAATTACTTTTTTATCCTTTATTTTGTTTGGGTTTATTCCCTTGATTGCATATGTCTTTGCTTCGTTTTCAACATTTCTTATGGAAAATACTTTTATAGTTGCAAGTATTTTAACTGGACTTACGCTATTTATTTTAGGTGCAGTCAAATCAAAGTTAACTTTAACAAACTGGATTCGCTCTGGTATGGAAATGTTATTAGTAGGTGGTGCAGCTGCACTAATTGCTTATATGATAGGTTTTATTTTGGGTAGTTAGTATTTTTTAAACAGAGATTACGCTTTGCCCCTGTAAATAGGGGCAACACACTTTATCAATTTAATTTAATCTCCAAGTAAGTGATCATAAATAAAAAGCCAAGCAATCAAATAATGATTACTCGGCTTTTTTTAAACTCTAATTTGATGGCGTTTCATTTTTATGAGTCAATCTGTTACTTTAAAGATTGACCTATTAGCTATTTTCCTCAACCAATTCCGGATATAATTGGTGAATTTGTAATTGATCATTGATTAGTTTTGAACTTGGGTCAATGGCCTCTTTTTGCTTAACACCTTGACGCCAATATACTGCAAGTAAGATCAGTGTAATGGCTGCCCCGCCCCAGTAGGATAAGTTACTTAATCCTAAGTTAAAGCCAATAGGCTCACTTAACAAGTAGACTACAACGGCATATAACATAAAGACAGCTGGCACTAGTGTGACGAAGTAATTTCTACCCTTTAGGAATAAGTAGCGTGTTGTTACTAGTAAAGCTAGTACCGCTGTAACTTGGTTGGCCCAGTTAAAGTAACGCCATAAGATATTAAAGTCCACAAAGGTTAAGAAGAATGAAATCACGTAAATTGGAATAGTGATTGTCATTATTTTTGGTAGTGTATCTTGCTTCATATGAATATAGTCTGCAATGATAATACGTAATGAACGGAATGCAGATAATCCAGATGATAATGGAAGTACAATAACCCCAATAATGGCT
>NZ_JBOEQF010000012.1:0-24995 GCF_050689315.1 Aerococcus sp. L_32 | reverse complement strand
GGAACAACCTGGTGTTGTATTTGCAGCGAAAAATAAATCACCCTTATTAATCGGTAAAGGAACTGACTTCAACACAATCGTTTCTGATGCAATGGCATCAATCGATTTAACTGACCAATACGTTGAAATTCATGACGGTGAAATGGTTATCTTAACTGAAGAAAACGTTACTATTAAAAACTTAGCTGGTGAAACAATCGAACGTGCACCATATACAGCACAATTAGATGCCAACGACTTAGATAAAGGGACATACCCTTACTACATGATCAAAGAAATTGATGAGCAACCAGCTGTAATGCGTCGTATTATCCAAGAATACTCTGACGATAACAACGAATTAACAGTTGACCAAGAAATCATCGATGCGATTAAAGGAAGCGACCGTATCTACATCATCGGCGCGGGTACTTCAATGCATGCAGGTTTAGTTGGTAAAAATATCATCGAAAAAATGGTTAACATTCCAGTTGAAGTTCATGTAGCATCTGAATTTGCTTACAACATGCCGGTGTTGAGTGAAAAACCATTCTTCATCTACTTAACACAATCTGGTGAAACTGCCGATAGTCGTCAAGTATTGGTTCAAACCAATAAATTAGGCTATAAATCATTAACAATCACTAACGTGAAAGGTTCTACTTTATCACGTGAAGCTGATTACACATTATTATTACATGCAGGTCCAGAAATCGCTGTAGCGTCTACTAAAGCATACACTGGTCAAATCGCAGTAATGGCTGTATTAGCTGAAGCTTTACGTCGTGACTTAGGCTTCGAAGCACAATTTGACATGGAACATGAATTATCAATCATCGCCAACGCTATTCAAGTAATGATCGATGATAAAGATGAAATTCATGAATTAGCGACTGAATTATTCACTGATAAAGCGAGTGCCTTCTACATCGGTCGTGGAATTGACTACGAAGTAAGTCGTGAAGCTGCCTTGAAAATAAAAGAGATTTCATATATTCAAGCTGAAGGTTTTGCTTCAGGTGAATTGAAACATGGTACAATCTCACTTATCGAAGATGGTACACCAGTAATCGGTGTAATCACACAAGAGAATACCGCTGCACACTCACGTGGTAATATTGAAGAAGTGCGTTCACGTGGAGCGAATACATTAATCATCTCTATGGAAGGTTTAGACCGTGAAGGTGACGATATTGTCATCCCATCAGTAGAACCATTGTTATCTGCACTTGTATCAGTCATTCCAACGCAATTACTTGCATACTATGCGTCATTAGACCGCGGTTTAGATGTAGATAAGCCACGTAATCTAGCGAAGTCAGTAACAGTAGAATAATAAACCTTATTACGAGTTACATTTTCGAGCTTAATTCGTTTGATTATCTAATGATGTGAGAAATAGGGTGGGGGAACATTAGTTATGAATCAATGCCACCAATGCGAAAAAGCCAAGCAATTGTTGTATTGCTTGGCTTTTTGTCAGTCATTTAGCATGTAAATGAACAAAGACCAGGAGAAGCACGTTTTTTAGAAAGGGAATAATGACTATATTGATCAGTATTTTACCATGTGATTGGTGGGTTACTTTCAGTTTAGTAACCTAATTGAGGCTAGCAGTGATTTAGTCGATTATATAAATAATAAGAGATTCAAGCTTATCCCTAAAGCTAAGCTTGACCTCTTATTAAAGCTTTTATTTGTTATAATCACTTAATGATGCACATTGATTATTCAGTAGAGATGGTACTACCACCTGTAACTTTAATAATTTCTCCACTGATATAAGAAGAATCATTTGAAGCAAGAAAAACATAAGTCGGTGCAAGTTCAGCAGGCTGACCAGAACGTGCTAGTTGAGTATCTTGCCCAAAACTTTCGAGTCCACCTTCTAGTTGTCCACCATCTAATTGTAAAGGTGTCCATACTGGACCAGGTGCTACACCATTGACCCGAATGCCTTTTGGTGCAAAGTATCCAGATAATAGGGCAGTGAAAGTTGATATTGCACCGTTAGTTACGGCGTAATCAAAGAAAGAAACAGAAGGATTAAATGAATTCACGGAAGAAGTTGTAACAATTGTACTGCCAGGCTCTAGGTATTTTTCAGCTTCTTTCACTGATTCATACATACTGATAATATTTACTTGGAAGGTGTCTCTTACTTGTTGCATTGGTAGATCTTCAAGCTTCTCATGAGCAATTTGTTGCGCCGCATTTAAAACTAAAATATCTAGTGCACCAAAGGCCTTAACAGTTTCTGACACAATTTTAGCGCCATTTCCCTCTTCCTTAAAATCGTAGGGTAATAAGAGTGCTTTACGACCTTCTTTTTCAATCAACTCTTTTACTTCCTCAGCGTCTGATTCTTCGCCTGGTAAGAAATGGATAGCCACATTGGCACCTTCCCTTGCGAAAGCGATAGCTACCGCTCGACCAATACCTGAATCTCCTCCTGTAATTAACGCATTACGACCGGTTAGTTTTCCTGAGCCTTTATAAGTTTTTTCACCACAGTCAGGTACAGGTTTCATTTTATTTTGCAGAGCGGGACCCTCTTGGTCTTGTTTAGGGAATCCGTCTTTATGATATAGTTCCTTTGGATTTTTTAAGTTAGACATATAAAATTCCTCCTATGTGACCTATTCAATATTAGTTATATTAATCACTATAGCAACGCCCTATTAGATTTGCAAATATTTACCATTATCTTATAAAGCGTTGTGCGATACCCTCTATTAAACTCCGATATGCATACGAAATTTTTGTAAAAGGAAAATATAATAAATAAAAAGCACAGGGTGTCGTATAAGTATCAATAAGTCAATGAATTATTGAAAGGCAAAATGATTGAAAGTTATATACACTGACTAAAGGGAGGATTGTAGTAATAAGGAATGTATAATTAAATAGCCCATGACACCGACTCTAAGTCTGTCATAGGCTATTTGTTTATTTAAAAGTAACTTGGTGACTATTTACTTAATAGGCTTGCAGCTGCGCTATCTAGATAAACAGTCACATTAGGATGTTCTTGTAACAGACTTGCAGGTACCTCTTCAGTCACAGGACCTTCAACCATATCCTTAACTGCTTGAGCTTTAGATTCACCAAAAGCGAGTAGTAGGATACGTTTAGATTGCATGATAGATGCCAATCCCATGGAGATAGCTTTGGTTGGTACATCTTCTATAGAATCGAAGAAACGAGCATTTGCTTGAATTGTACTTTCTGCTAAATCTACTAATTGAGTTTTTGTATCGCGAGAAGAACCAGGTTCGTTGAAACCGATATGCGCGTTTTGTCCAATACCTAAGATTTGTAAGTCAATTGGATGTTCATCTAATAATGCGTTATAGCGAGCAAGCTCAGCCTCAACATCTGTTGCTAAACCGTTAGGGATGAAAGTTTCTTTGAAAGGTTTCTTACTGAAAAGGTGCTTGTCCATAAAATTCGCGTAACTTTCTGGGTGGTTAGCAGGTAATCCAAAATACTCATCTAGGTTTAAAGCAGTTGCGTTACTAAAGTCTAAGTCGGAAGACGTTAGATATTCATATAAGTCTTCCGGTGTTGAACCCGTTGCTAAACCAAAAGTTGTTGCACCGCTGGCTAATGCCTGCTCAAATTCATGGAAAACCTCTTTAGATGCATCTTTTGCGGTATCAAAAACCTTAATATCCATAAATGATCCTCCTAAAATGTGAATTTTTGATCAAAATCTGATCTTTACTGTCAGTCTATCATAGAAAGGTAGAAAGAGGAACAAAGAAAAAGTGTCATGCTTAAGTGTGCCAAACTTACATACTGAAATCATTGTAACCGCTTCCGATTGCGAATGAGATTATAGATGAATTAAACAAAGGAGGAGAACACTTATGTCGGAGAAAACAAAAGATTCAGGTTTAAAGGCGTCGGTTCAAAAATTAGCTGCTTATCTATCTGGTATAACTAGGCCAAATATAGGCTAGTTATTGCGGGGTATTACAACAAACTTCATCACAGAGGGGTGTTTTAAAATGAAGTAAAAGAACGTGGTCTAGCTTACGACGCTTTACTTGAAACTGTCGCATACATCTTTGAATACAATGACGCAGACGACGAACAAAGCCAAGAACTACAAAAAATGTTAGCCAACCAACCACTTGACCAAATTATTCAAACGGTCACTGGTCTTGAAGACGCTGACTTAGTATCTGAAATCGCTAGTAAAATTAAATAATGATCTTGTGGGTTAGTTTGAAATAACCGTATTAAAAAGGGGGATGGCAATGTCAAATTGCGATCCTTTTTTTCAATGGTTTGTGATAGTTATAACCGTTCAAAAGATGACGGAAATCGATATCTTTAAATCGTTGATATGGAAGAGATTAAAAGGTAAAGTGGCTATAACTCATTTGCAGAGACCTCATAGTTTTTATCAGAAAGGACGGTGGCATATGGTGGATTTTCAACTTTCAAATACTTTTCAATCCTTGCCAAGTCAGTATTTCTCAAGTTTAACAGCAGCGATTTCGGACCTTAAGAGTCGCTATGATGATGTGATTGATTTAGCGGTTGGGACGCCAGATTTACCGGCACCACAAGCCCTGAAGGAGGCGCTACGGTCGGCTATCGATAATCCGCAATATGACCGGTATGGCCCGTATCGCGGGGAGGACCTGCTGAAGGAAGCCGTGGCCAAGTTTTACCACCATCAATTTGGGGTAGACATTGATCCAAAAACAGAAGTAGCCCTATTCCACGGGTCTAAAGAGGCCATTATGAAGGTTAGTCAGGTGTTGGTGAACCAAGGAGAGGGTATTTTATTACCCAATCCTACCTATCCAGACTACCTATCGGCCGTTGGTTTAACCCAAGCGGATACGATTTTTATGGACCTACTGGCGGCAAATAATTATCTGGTTGATTTTGATCAGATTGCCCAAGGGGACCGCGACCGCGCTAAGGTCATGTACCTGAATTACCCCAACAATCCAACGGGCGCATTAGCCACGCCGGCATTTTTCGAGGACGCGGTGGCTGTAGCCAATGACAACAAGATTTTCGTGGTTCATGACTTTGCCTACGCTCCGTATGTTTTTGACCAGGCAGCCCCCCTATCATTTCTTGAAACCCCAGGCGCTAAGGCAGTTGGTCTTGAACTATTTTCCCTTTCTAAACTTTATAATATTCCAGGTTGGCGAGTCGGGTTCGCAGTCGGTAACCCGCAAGTAGTCGGCTATCTGAACAGCTTGCAGGACCATACGACAGTTGGCATGTACGGGGCTATCCAGGAAGCCGTCGCAACTTTATTAGCGGACGAAGACCAAGACTTTACCGGCAAAATGAAAGCCACTTACCAAGCTAGACGAGACGCGGTCATTCGAGAATTTGACCAAGAAGGCATTCAAGTGACGCCATCCAAAGGGACCATTTACCAATGGATGCAGACGCCAAAAGGGGTGGATGCAGAAACTTTTGCCCGCGCAATCGCTGAAGACGGCCATGTGGGGGTGGCCCCGGGTAATGGTTTTGGTACTGCAGGACAGGGTTATATCCGAATTGGCTTAATTGCTGATACAGCCATTTTGCAAGAAGCGGCTAGACGGATTGCCCGCGTGTACAAACAATTTTAATACTACTTAATCAAATAGAGGAGAATGACTATGAAGACATGGACTAAAGGGTTATTGACGGTAGTTGGGACGACAACCTTATTACTAGGCGCTTGTGGCAATCAAGCGAGCGAATCAGCAAGTACAGACGCAGAAGCAACTGAAGAGTCGGGGTTATTGGAAGATGGCGTTTTAACGGTTGGGGTGACAGCTGGTCCCCACGAGGAAATTTTTGAATTAGTGAAGGAGAAGGCAGCTGAAGATGGCTTAGAAATTGAAATTGTCGTCTTCAATGATTACGTCACGCCCAATACGGCCTTAGCTGAGGGTGAATTAGATTTGAACTCTATTCAAACAGGTCCTTATTTAGAAACCGTTATCGAGGATACTGGCTATGAATTAACCAAAGGCTTTGAAAATATCACCATTCCAATGGGGATATACTCTGAACAATACGATACAGTAGATGAATTACAAGAAGGCGATACGATTGCTGTACCAAATACCCCTTCTCAAGAAGGGCGTGCACTTCTAGTATTAGAGCGGGCTGGTGTGATTACTTTGCCTGAAGGTTTAGGTATTGCTGCTACAGTCGACGATATTGAAGAAAATCCATTGAATTTAAACTTTATTACTGGTGACCCAGCCCAATTTATCGCCCAATTACCGGATGTGGCTGCAGCAGGTATCAACTCAAATTATATTTTAGATGCTGGATTGAGTGCAGAAGAGTTGGCTATCGCTATGGAAGATCCTGAAGATACTACATGGGTAAACTGGGTTGTATCCCGTACTGAAGATGCCGAAGATCCCGTTATTGCGCAACTAGAAGAATATTATAAGACAGACGAAGTAAAGACCTTTATTGAAGAAACCTTCAAAGGTGCAGTAGTTGCTTCTTGGTAAAAAGGACAGCCGTTTTTATTCGACATTCAATGGTTTTTAGCTTATTCTTTACTTATAAGTGTTGGAAGAATCCAATGTTGAAGGAGCGATAAATATGCGACAAATTGCGATCCAATTATGTTTCAACGACCAAGCTGAAGAAGCAGTTAAATACTATACTAAAATTTTTGACCAAAGTGAGATTACTCGTGAAATCCACTACCCAATGCCTAAAGGTGAAACTGTTGCTTACGATTTTACGATTGAAAATCAAGCATTTGCAGCTTTTAATGGGGGTCCTGATTTTAAAATGAATCCCTCATTCTCCTTGATGGTATCGCTAGATACTGCTGAAGAAGTAGACGCTTTATACTCTAAATTGGCAAAAGGTGGAAAAGACTTGATGCCTTTAGATACTTACCCATTTAGCGAACGCTATGCTTGGGTAGAAGATCAATTTGGTTTATCATGGCAAATTATGTTGGCACCGGATGTGCCTAAAAATCATAAAATCCGTGTATCTCTATTGTTTGCTGGCCAATATTGTGGTCAAGCAGAGCAAGCTTTAAAAGATTATGCAGCGATTTTCCAGAAGGGTGAACCAGGACAGATTAACTATTACCAAGAGGGCAAGGCCCAAGACGACCGCGCTAAAGTGAATTACGCAGAATTAAACGTTGGCGACCAACAATTGGTCTTTATGGATCACGGTTTTGGCAGTGATGAAGAATTCACTGAAGCCATTTCCTTCTTGATTGTTGCCGGTGCCCAATCTGAAGTAGACTACTACTGGGAAAAATTATCTGCCCACGAAGAATCTGAGGCGATGGGTTGGTTGAAAGACAGTCACGGTATTTCCTGGCAAGTAGTGCCACAAGCCTATTTGCAAATTATGGAAACAGCCACTGAAGAACAAAAGAAACGTGTACTAGATGTATTATTTAAAATGAAAAAAATGGATGTAGCCCGTTTAGAAAATGCCAAATTTGGTATCGGCTAACAAGTCATTTGGCAGTGAAATATATGTCTATTGTGACATGGTCTTTTTGATTACAAGGGGTTTTATTTTGGTTTAAGGATATTTCGATTATAGTATATGTAGAAATACAATTTTTAGAAAGGGGTCTTTTGATGGAACTAGGTTTAGCAGGAAAAGTAGCGATTATTACAGGAGCTAGCCGTGGAATTGGATTTGAAACGGCTAAATCATTGGCAAGTGAGGGGGCAGATGTGACAATTGTTGCCCGTCGCGAGGACCGACTGATTGATGCGCAAACAGCTATTCAAGAAATTACCGGTCGCAAAGTCCATTATGTTGTTGGGGATGTAACAGTTGAGGAAGATACCAAAAGGGTAGTTTCTGAGACAATTGATCAATTTGGTCATATTGATATTTTAATTAATAATGCGGGTGGCTCATCTGCTCAAAGTTTCGATGCAGTTGATAATGCTGAATGGCAACGAGACTTGAATATTAAAATATTTGGGGTAGTGAATTTTACCCGTGAAGTATTGCCATATTTTAAGAAACAAAATTCAGGTGCTATCGTGAATTTAACCGCTATAGCTGGAAAAACACCACCAGCCAATTCATTACCAACGTCAACTAGCCGCGCTGCTGGTCTTGGCTTAACAAAGGAATTAAGTAAAGAATTAGGTCAATATAACATTCGTGTGAATGCTGTTTCTATTGGTTTAGTGCGTAGTGAACAAATCGAAAAACGTTGGCAAGATAACGCAGCTGATCAAACTTGGGAAGAATTTTCTAAAAGTCAATCAACCAATACACCTTTAGGTCGTATTGGTGAAACGGTGGAAGCTGCTAATGCCATTACTTTCTTAGTATCTGATGCAGCTTCTTATATTTCAGGTGTGGCACTCAATATTGATGGTGGTGCGGCTGCAGTCATGTAAATGTGTTTTACGGGTAAAGAGCTTTGTAGAAGAGGATGTTGAAATACATGAAGAATGTATATAGTATCAATATTATCAAACAAGCGTATAATGTGGATGATGGAAGTCCGCGTCATTCCTATGAAAACCAAATCTTACTTTATTATTTGGATGAAGACATGCCAAAAGAAGAATTGATTCGTTTTATCAAAGAGGATAATTTGGAAGAACCTTATGAAGTGGTTGAAGGGACTTCAATCCAATGGGCGGTTGCTAAAGTGGTTGATGTTTTTGAAGTTTTAGGACTTGAAGGCCAATTTGATGATGGACAAGAGGTTTATAGTAGATTTTTCCCGGATGACTATGATTTAGCGGTTATTTTAGAAAAGTATTTCCCAGATTATGTGTTTGAGGATGCTGAAGAATAAAAAGACGTGCTAGTTAATAAATTTAACAATAGCTCACGGACGTATGCCGGATAAATTAAAATCAGCATATATCGCAGCTAAATTTGGTCAAGTAGGGTTCACAAAAGCAACTGCTTTAGAAAATGCGCTAAAAGGTATTACTGTAAATACTGTCCAACCTGGTCCTGTTCGTACGGCCTTAATTGAAAACCAATTGCCTAAGTTAGCAGAGCAAGATGGTACATCAATTGAGGAAGCATTAAATCATCATATTCTAGGTAAACAATGGATTAAGCGTTTATTAGAACCATCAGAAATTGGTGCAACAGCAGTATTTTTAGCTACTGATGAAGAAATTGGAGTAGCTGGTGGTATTTAGTTAAATATTGATTACCATTTATTCGAAATAAAAAATATAGCCTTAGCGTGGACGCTATAAAGTGAATACGCTAAGGCTTTTTCTTGTCTAGGATAACTCATGGCAATAAGGATTTATTATAGGCACTAATAAGGATACTGAAATTATTGTGAGCTTCTCTTTGTTATAATCTTCTATTCCTTTTGGCCGAATAAGATGGATAAATCTATCGTAATTTGCGTGAGTGCATGTGCACGCTCTAGTTGTTTATCATTAGCATGCCACATTAAAGGGGTCATCTTGATTAAGTCTGCCATTTGTTTTTCGTCTAAAGTGACTGTTTTCCTATAGCTTGATTGGCTAAATTGGTTGAAGGCTGCCTTAAATTTATTGATTGAAGTACGACCATCTTGTTGTTGATTTTCTGGTGTTAGTACGATTTCTCTTAGTTCTCGTAAATAATTTGGTCCAGGAATCACCTTAATAAACCAACCTTTTTCTGACAAGGCTTGGTTAAGATGATGGTAGTTTGATGGTGATAGAATCGTTATGGCTCCATCAATACTAGCAGGTGTAAATGGTAATTGACCTAAATCAGCAACCACCCATAGGGCATTGGTATAATGTTTAGCAGCAGAAACAATTCCATCCTTGGCTAAGTCTAATCCAAGTGCCATGGGAATGGTTGTTTGCTGTGTTCTATTTTGCCAGTGGTCGATAAAATAGTGAAAATGGCTGCCTTCGCCAGTTCCCAAATCAATGATATTGTTCACTGAGTTTAAGTCGATACCTTGCTCGACTAATACATCTAATATTTGATCATAGATGCCTGTATATAATTTAGCGTCTCCCATAATACGTTGGCGTGCGGCAAAAAGTTCATTATTATAATGTGCTTCTTGGTGATTGGGTGCAAGGTTAATGTAACCTTGTTTAGCGATGTCGAAGCTGTGATTATGATCGCAACGGACTTGATTATTGGTAAAAGAAAGATTGCTTTGGCAGATAGGGCAGATCATGCGTGTTGCCCAGTAGTTAAATTTTTGGATTGCTTGTGTTCGTTTTGATTCCATAGGTCACCTTTTTTGAATTTGTCATAGTTCTCACTTTTATTATAGCATGTTAGAATAGACTTATTAATGATGATTCATGTGTTTGATGCTGGCTGTCTTTGTTTTCATGCTAGCGATTCATAACGGTTTGAGAAGTGAGGGAATATGCGAAATAGAAATAAAAGATGGCTATACAGCGGATTTATAGCGAGTGTTATGAGCCTATTGCATGTGATGTTGGAGATGTGGTTCCCAAATCCTAGTTTTCAAGCGATCCTCGGGGATGGTTTGGCAGTTCAACAGGGGTTCTATTATCCAGCTTTATTTATAATTTATTTGGTGATTTATACATTCATGACGTATGCTTACTATCTGGTTGATTTTCGTTTGCCGGGAACGAAAGGGACTAAAGTAACGCTTTATGTTATCTCTGAATTGTTGATTTTCCTAGTTTACCGGGCTGAGCCCATGCCACATTTAGTGGAGATGGACTGGGTAATTAATCCGATTAAAGCTATTTTAATTTTTATGGTGCAAGGTCAGCTGATTTACCGGTTAATGGCTCGTCAACGGTTGATGTATAAGCCAAAACCCTTTTTCTATACGAGAGGTTTGCATGTCTACATACTGGTTTTTGCAATCATGCGGCTAGTGGCTTATCTAGGCCTAGATATTTATGGGCCGGATGATGGGCAGTTACCAGTGGCTATTCTTTGGTCCGGTATTATGGGACTTGCAATCGGCCTATCTTTTGGGGCAATACAGCGGTATATTATTCGTCAAAATCAGATTGGAAAAACCAACCAATTTGCCCTACAATTTTTTGCTTGGATTGCAGTAGGCAATTATGCCATGGTGTATCTGCGTTATGATGTCGGCATTTTTGACTTACTAGCTCGTCTAGGCTTGGATATTGCAGCTGTTTGGATTGCGACCTTTATCGTTCTCCATTGGCAGATCAATGAACGAACACCCATATATCCATTAGACACAAATTCACAAATATAAGTAATTATTGGCTGGGACTCTGCTGTCCTAGCCTTTTTTTGCAAAAAAATACCCACTAATAAGCTAGTGGGCAATAAGTTTGTATTATGCTTCTTGTTCTTCTGCGTATACCTGGTCTAATACTTGTTGGAATACTTCTACAGGTTGGGCACCTTGTACTGCGTATTTATTATTAAATACGAAGAAAGGTACACCTTGAACGCCAACTTCACCTGCACGGAAGATATCAGCAGTAGCTTCAGCTTGGAATTGATCTTCACTAGCTAAAATTTCGCGGACCTTGTTTCCATCTAAGCCGACTGATTCAGATAGCGCAACGATTGTATCTTCATCGCTGATTAAAGCGCCATCTTCGAAATAAGCTGTATAGAATGCTTTAAAATATTCGTCATCTTTGCCTTGTATTTTCGCATATTGGAATACACGATGTGCAGGCATGGTGTCTGCCATCTTCATATCAGAAAAGTTGAAGTTTAAGCCAGTAGCTGCAGCCATTTGTGTCACTTGCTCGTTCATTTGCTCTGCCTGTTCAACAGTTGTCCCTTTTAAATCTGCAAAAGCTTCATAGAAGTTTTTGCTTGGATCATATTTTGCACCAGGCATTAATTCGAATGATTTGTGCTCAATCGTAATTTCATCTGCGTGGGCAAAGTTATCCATAGCGCGTTCCAAGTGTGTTTGTCCAATGTAACAGAAGGGACATACAAAGTCAGACCAAATCGTAATTTCCATGTAGATAAATCGCTCCCTATAATTGTTTATTTGTGATCCTTAGTTGTTTGATTATTTTTAGCTTCTTTTTCTTGATCGTCTTTTTCCTTATCGCCATCTCCATCACCGTCAATATTAACGATAGAGGCAAATAAGTCTTCTAACTCAGTAGATTTTCGGCTTTCGATACCCATGGTAACGCTCCTCTCTACAATTTACTTATAGTAAGTATTATAAGTGTGTCTGTTAAGGAATGCAAAGACTAGCAACTAAGGTGAGGGGGATTTACTAATAGTGGGATAGGTGCTTAAACGTTCGTTTTTATGAGCGATAACAAAAAGGCCAAAGAAAATGTCTCCATTTTCTTTGACCTAATCTTATATATAAATTACTGCTAAAATCTAGTATTCATAACCGTGTGGGTTATCGAACAAATCTAGACCCTTCAAGTCTTCCACATTTTGTGAACCTGTTAATTGCATTACACGTGTTAAGTCTTTTTGGAAGTAGTCAAGTACTGAGTAAGCACCTTGCCAGCCACCTAAAGCTAAACCAAATAATACTGGGCGTCCTAAAGCAACAACGTCTGCACCTGAAGCTAAAGCTTTGGCAACGTGTTCACCACGACGTACACCTGAATCAAAGACGATAGGTACACGTTTGTTTACACGTTCTGCAATAGCTGGAAGGGTGTCAAATGAACCTGGCGCTTCGTATAATTGACGCGCACCGTGGTTAGATACCCAAATACCTGATGCACCAGCTTTGATTGCCATATCTGCATCTTCAGGGTGTTGGATCCCTTTAACAAATACTGGTAATCCAGAGTAAGCAGCGATTTCTTCAATATCTCTTGGCGAAATCTTTTGTTTTGAAGCGCCGTAGATATTGTTTAATGACATACCTTCTGCTGAACCACGTAAGTAACGTTGAACAATTGGCATACCGAATGGGTAAACGAATTTGTTTTTCAAGTCACGGTCACGGTTACCAGAAACAGTTGAGTCAGCTGTAAGGATGATAGCAGTTGCACCATCAGCTTTTGCTTCGTCTAAGATGTCACGGTTTTGTTGGTCATCTTTAGCCATGTAAATTTGGAACCAACGAGGTCCGCCATTTAAGCCTTCAGAAATCTCTTCAAATGTTGCACCAGAGTATGCTGAAATCGACATGATTGTACCAAACTCTGAAACGGCACGTGCAGTACCTGCTTCTTTAGTAGCGTGTGCTAAACCATGTGCAGCAATTGGTGCCATGATGAATGGTGCTTTAATTTTATGACCTAAAATTTCAGTACTTGTATCTGGCGCTTCAACATCTTGCGCTAGACGTGGGTATAGTAATTTATGTTTCCAAGCACGGTCATTAGCGCGTTTAGTCCACTCATCACCAGATGCACCGGCCATGTAGTTAAAACCACCGTGAGGGACAACTTTACTTGCTTCTTCTTCTAAGTCGTAGGCATTAACAACATCAATGTACTTAACCTCAGTAGGTGCATTATATTCAATGTCATTGTTATTCATTATATTCGCTCCTCCTAAATGTAAAAAAATAAATATAGCAAGACAAATCTATCAACATTCCTATTTTAGCGCTTACGATGTCAAAAGGAAAGGGTTTACAAATCAATTTAAAATCAACTTTTGCAAACAATCCTTTAAAAACCTTTAAGCTGTTACGTTTTTTAAAATTATTCAATACGATTTTGCATCAAGTTAATCTAAAAAGTGTACAAAAATGTTTCGCTAGAGCAAAAAAAGACCAGGAAAACCTGGTCTTGAGTGAGAGTTAATCCTGTCTTCTAAGCCTTTAGATGATGGCTAAGATAATAAAGTTTGCTAAGAATAAGAATGACGCAGCCCATAAGATTGGATGGATTTCTTTTGTTTTCCCTAGTGCTACTTTCACGATGCAGTAAGTGATGAAACCTGCTGCAATACCATATGAGATTGAGTAAGCATAAGCCATAAATACAGAAGCGAAGAAAGCAGGAATTGCAACCTCTAAGCTAGACCAATCAATCTCACGAATAGCTGACATCATCATAATACCAACGATGATTAAAGCTGGTGCAGTTGCAGCACTTGGTACTAAACCAACGAAAGGTGAGATGAAAGCACATAAGAAGAAAGCAATAGCAACAAATACGGACGTTAAACCTGTACGGCCGCCTAATGAGATACCTACAGTAGATTCAGCATAAACAGTTGTGTTTGAAGTACCGAAGACTGCACCTAATGAAGTACCAACAACATCACCAAAAAGGGCTTTATCTAATTTGGTATTCATAACACTTGATTGATCCATATTATCAATATCTTCTTTAGTAAAGATACCTGAAGCGCGACCAGTTCCAATGAAGGTACCAATTGTATCGAATACATCAGATAGAGAGAAAGCGAAGATTGTCATGATCACTAATGGATAACGTGATGGATCAGCGAAAAGTGATAGTAATCCTTCTTTACCGAAGGCTGCTCCAAAAGTAACACCCAAGTCTTGGAAGGCAGCGCCTAAACCAGATTGGTCGAAGTTAACAGTGGCTAAAGCAGCTGGGTTTAAAATAACGTAAATAGTTGAAACCGCGATGATACCAATTAAGATCGCACCTTTTACATTTTTCAATAACAAAATAATTGTTAGGATTAGACCGAATAAGGCTAATAGTGAAGTTTGATCTGTAAAAGTAGAAATCTCTGGTAGTGTTGACCCAGTAGAGTTGATGGTTGCTAGACCACCTTCGAAAACAGATTGTGTGGCATCAAATGGTTGACCGTTAACAGCTGTGATGTTTGCTGCTTCAGTTGTAAAGTTGATGAAACCAGCATTCTTAACACCAATATAGGCAACAAATAGACCGACACCTGCACCAATTGCATGTTGTAATGAGTCTGGAATTGCTTTAATAATTAATTGACGGAATTTAGTTACTGTGATGAAGATATTGAATAAACCACAGATAAATACCATTGCCAATGCTTCTTGCCAAGTAAAGCCTAGTGAGAAAACTACTGTATAAGTAAAGAAAGCATTTAATCCCATACCTGGTGCCAATGCGTATGGCACGTTAGCAAATAATCCGATAAATAATGTCGCTAAAGCTGATGAAATGATGGTTGCTAAGAACACACCTTGGTAAGGCATACCTGTTTGAGATAAAATTGCTGGGTTTACAAAAATAATGTAACTCATTGCAAAGAAGGTTGATAAACCGGCAATCAATTCAGTTGAAAAGTTTGACCCATTTTCCTTCAATTGGAAAAATTCCTCTATTTTTTTCACTTTTCTTGCTCCTTTTATGAATTTAATTAACTACTTCTATCATTATAAAGACTCGAGCAGAAAAATCAATACCAAACACGAATGTTTATTTAATTTAATTTTCAAACGTTCGCAAAAATCGTTTTATTCGGATAAATTTTACGTATTTGTAGGTAAAAAAGCTTTTTCAAGGGTTTTTAGACTAGTAGAAATCATTTTACTAGTTATAAGAATTATTATGGTGAGTAATTTGATACACGTATGCTAGAATGAAGATAGCAAAAAGAGTCGCATTTAACATAGGAGGTCAGCCATGGCTAAAGTAACGAACTTAACGTTACGTCACAAAACGCTGTATAAGTTATTTGTTCGCAATTTTACAGAGGAAGGGACATTCAAATCGATTATTCCAGAGCTTCAACGGTTAAAAGATTTGGGCGTAGACATTATTTTGCTGCAGTCTATCTTTCCAACTACTGACTTGAGGGTTGCTGATAATCTGGAAGGTAATCCAATGATCGTGAAAAATATTTCTGAGGTCTCCCCGCAGTATGGTAGCCTAGATGATTTTCAAGAATTAGTGGATACTATCCATGAGATGGATATGCAGGTGATGTTAAACCTACAACTATTCCATTTAGCAAAGGATTCGGAGTTAGTCAAAGAACACCCTGAATATTTCTTACATAATGAACAGGGTGAAATGATTTCTCGCTTAGATATTTATGATAGTTCATACGATTTAGACTATACCAACCCTAAATTATGGGATTATATCATTGAAAACCTAAAATATTGGGCTAAATTTGTGGATGGATTTGCGGCAAACCATGCCCAACTGGTTCGTCCTGAATTTTGGGCATCAGCACGGGCTGAAGTGGAAGATATTCATCCATATTTTTATTGGGTGGCTGCGACCATGCCTTTATCAATTCTAACGAAGTTACAACAAATGAATATGCCTTATTGGACAGAAGGGGAATTATATCCTAACTTTGACGTGGTTGATCAAATTCCAGGTTCCTTCTATAAAAATCGTTTTTATCATGGAGATATGTCCTTGGAAAACTTTGTTGGTACTTTAAATTTCCAGGAGTTGATGATGCCAAATACATACGTAAGTATGCATTCTTTAGAATTTGAGGAATTCCCACGTTTTGCAGAATGTGTTAAACCAGGTAGTGAACTAGAAAACTGGACAGCTTTTGCCTTTTTCCAAAAAGGGATAGCTAGCATATTTATGGGACAGGAGTATGGATTAAAAGAACGCTTTAATTATCGAAGCGGTGAAACGATTAACTGGGCTATTAATCAAGACTTAACCCTGTTAATCAATCGTATGTCACAAATTAAGAAACGAGAAGTATGTAAGAGTGGCTACTATACGATTATGCCTGCTGGAGATTCAACAGTGGTACTTTCTTACCATTATTATACGCAGCATTTGTTTGGTATTTTCAAATTGAATGAAGAAGGACAAGCTGCTGAAATTGAATTGGGTATACCTGATGGAGAATATAAAGATGAAATTTCTAAAGCTAATTATCAGGTTGTGAATGGTCGTGTAACGTTTGGAGATAAGCCAGTTGTCATTTCATATGAAGGTGATATGAGACTGCCAGAATATTTTAAAAAAGATGGAGGAAATGCATAGATGTATAAATTAATCGCATTTGATATTGATGGGACTTTAGTAAATTCGAAAAAAGAGGTGTCACAAGCTACTAAGGAAGCGCTTCATAAATTGCATGATGCGGGTATCCATGTGGTTATCTCGTCAGGTCGACCTTATAAAGGTGTACTACTAAATGCAGATTTAGTTGGCCGTGAAATTGTGCCATTTGTTTCTTGCTTTAATGGTGGCTTGGTAAAAGAAGTAGCAACAGACGATACCGTCTTTTCACATGCCTTAACTAATGATGAATTACAAAGTTGGGTTGAATTAGCTAAGGCACACGATTTAGACGTTCATGCCCATGATGATCAATATGTGATTGTGCAAGATGCACCTAAAGATCAATATGTAGATGTTGAATCTACATTGAATGAGATGCCAATCAGAACAGTTGATTTCTTTGATGGGGAAGTTACGGCACCAAAAGTGATGATTACTGCTGAACCAGGAAAATTAGATGCTTTTATCGCAACCTTAGACGCTAGTTTATTTGAAAAATACTCGATTATGAAATCTGAGCCGTTCTTCTTAGAAATCATGCCAAAAGGCGTTGATAAGGGAGAAGCTTTAGCTAAATTAGCAGAAAGCTTAGGTATTGATCAAAGTGAAACAATGGCCTTTGGTGACCAAGCAAATGATTTATCGATGATTAAATGGGCTGGCTGTGGGGTTGCTATGGGTAACGCAATTGACGAATTAAAAGACAATGCCCAATACGTAACAGCATCCAATGATGATGAAGGGATTGCAAAAGCATTAGAAAAATTAGTTTTTGATGCTCAATAAAATTTTGGATGAACGATAAGTTCTAATCCCTATGAATAGTGATTTATTATAAACTTTGTTATACTGTTAGTATGACAAGCTGTCAGCTTTAAATGAGAAATTGAACAGATTTTAAGGAGTGAAATGAATGTTTGACAACACGGATATTTTAGCAACAAACGCTATTCGTGCTTTAAGCACAGATATGGTGGATAAGGCAAATTCTGGCCACCCAGGTTTACCTTTAGGTGCCGCACCAATGGCTTATGCCCTTTGGTCTAAGCACATTCGTCAAAACCCACAACACAGTAAATGGACTAACCGTGACCGTTTTGTATTGTCCGCTGGACATGGTTCTGCAATGCTTTATAGCTTACTTCATTTATCAGGATTCGATGTATCTTTAGAAGATACAAAAAACTTCCGTCAATTTGGTTCTAAAACCCCTGGACATCCAGAGGTTCACGAAACAGATGGTGTAGAAGCGACAACAGGTCCATTGGGTCAAGGATTTGCTAATGCAGTAGGTATGGCAATGGCTGAAGCACATGACGCTGCTGTTTACAATAAAGACGGTTTTAACGTTGTGGATCATTTTACTTACACCTTAGTTGGTGACGGTGACTTGATGGAAGGTGTGACGCAAGAAGCGGCATCTTTAGCTGGTCATTTAAAACTGAACAAATTAATCACTTTATACGATTCAAACGACATTTCATTAGACGGGCCTACTTCTAAAGCCTTTACTGAAAATGTTGGTGATCGTTTCAAAGCTTATGGCTGGGAACACATTCTAGTAAAAGACGGTAATGATTTAGAAGCAATCAATACCGCTATTGAGCAAGCAAAAGCTAACACTGATCAACCTACATTAATTGAAATTAAAACAATTATTGGTTTCGGTGCTGAAAAACAAGGTACATCTGGTGTTCACGGTGCACCATTAGGTGCAGAAGGGTCTACTTTTGCTAAGCAAAACTTTGGTTGGACATATGATGCATTTGATATTCCACAA
The DNA here is from genome assembly GCF_050689315.1 of Aerococcus sp. L_32. NCBI lineage: Bacteria > Bacillati > Bacillota > Bacilli > Lactobacillales > Aerococcaceae > Aerococcus > Aerococcus sp. L_32. Next base: position 6,392 of record NZ_JBOEQF010000012.1, on the reverse strand, counting down.
GAAGTTTACGACCGTTTCAATGAAGTTGTAGCCTCTCGTGGCCAGTCCGAAGAAGAAGCTTGGAACAAGCTATTTGCTGACTATAAAGCAGCTTATCCAGACTTAGCGGCGCAATATGAACGTGCTTATGCAGGTAAATTACCTGAAGGTTGGGAAGCTAACATCCCTGTTTATGAAGTAGGCGATAAAGCGGCAGCAAGTCGTAAAACTTCTCAAGCAGCTATTCAAGCAATTGGTAAAGCAATACCAGAATTCTGGGGTGGATCAGCGGACTTATCTTCTTCTAACAATACGATGAATGATGCAGATGAGGAATTCCAAGCAGGATCTTACCAAGGACGTAACATTTGGTATGGTGTGCGTGAATTTGCGATGGCTGCAGCGATGAATGGTATTGCTTTACATGGTGGTTCTAAAACATACGCTGGTACATTCTTCGTCTTCTCTGACTATCTACGTCCAGCGGTTCGTTTAGCTGCGATTTCTAAATTACCAGTAACTTATGTCTTTACCCATGACTCAATTGGTGTTGGTGAAGATGGGCCAACCCATGAACCAGTTGAACAATTAGCTTCATTCCGTGCAATGCATAACGTAAATGTTGTTCGTCCTGCAGACGGAAACGAAGTAGGTGTGGCTTGGAAATTAGCTTTAGAATCAGAAGAAACACCAACAATGTTAGTTTTAACCCGTCAAGACTTACCAGTTATTGAAGGTACTAAAGAAAACGCTGAAGAAGGTGTCCGTAAAGGTGCATACGTTATTTCTCCAGCAGCTGGTGAGCAAACAGGTATCTTAATCGCGACTGGTTCGGAAGTAAGCTTAGCGATTGAAGCGCAAGCGCAATTAGCTGAAGAAGGCATCAATGTATCTGTCGTATCTATGCCGTCTCAAGAAATCTTCGATGCACAAGACGAAGGTTACAAAGAGTCTGTATTGCCAAAAGCAATCACTAAACGTGTGGCTGTTGAAATGGGTTCTTCATTCGGTTGGGCGAAATATACAGGCTTAAACGGTGCAATTGTTGGTATTGACCGCTTTGGTGCTTCAGGTAAAGGTGCTTTAATCCAAGAAGAATACGGCTTTACAGCTGAAAATGTTGCCAATACTTATAAAGGTTTAGCTGACTAATTCGTTAGCTACCACCTTTGTCACTACGTCAGTCATGCATTAGCTAACAGGAGGCTTATGAAAAAATGAAATTTTTCTTAGATACTGCAAACATTGATGAAATTAAACGAATTAATGACTTAGGTTTAGTTGACGGTGTAACAACTAACCCATCTCTAGTGGCTAAAGAAGGACGCGATTTTGAAGAAGTAATCAAAGACATCGCTGGTACAATTGATGGTCCGGTTTCTGCTGAGGTTACCGGTTTAACTTACGAAGAAATGGTTGAAGAAGCACATGAGATTGCTAAATGGGCTGACAACGTTGTTGTTAAAATCCCTATGACTGAAGCTGGTTTGAAAGCTGTTAACACACTTTCTAAAGAAGGTATCAAAACAAACGTTACCTTGATTTTCTCAGTTTCTCAAGGTTTAATGGCAGCTAAAGCGGGTGCAACTTATATTTCACCATTTATCGGTCGTATCGATGACTTAGGTCAAGATGGCTTGAAATTAATTGCAGAATTACGTGAAGTATTAGATATTTACGGTTATGAAGCTGAAATCATTGCAGCATCTATCCGTCACATCGCTCACTTTGAAGGCTCTGCGTTAGCTGGTGCACACATTGGTACGATTCCAGGTAGCCTATTCCCTAAATTATGGGGCCATGTGCTAACCGACAAAGGTATTGAAGGCTTTACAGCAGACTGGGAAGCTTACCAAAATCGTAACAAGTAAACTTCGGTTGAAAGAAGGGCGATCGTGATGGATGAGGTTAGACGTATTTTTCAAACCTACGAACCACGTCCTCTAGATGTTGAAAAAGCCTACGCTGTCTTGATTCCCTTAGCGAAACTCGATGGTGAATGGCATATTCTATTCGAACACAGGGCAAACGGCATTTCCCAAGCAGGGGATGCCGCTTTTCCTGGTGGTCGGGTAGAGGCTGGTGAAGGTTTTGAACAAGCTGCTATCCGTGAAACGACAGAAGAGTTGGGCATCAGTCCTGACAAAATTGAAGTTGTTGGTGAAATGGATTATATTGTTATGGGTAAACGAATTATTGGTTGTTATGTTGGTGAATTAGCGATTGATAGTCTAGAGCAACTAACCCTAAACAAATATGAAGTAGACCATATCTTCACAGTACCACTGCGTAAATTGAAAGCCATGGAACCTGACGTACATTATGTAGCCCACCATCAAGAAGTGGCTGATGATTTCCCTTTTGACCGAATTCCAGGTGGGAAGCAATATGATTTTGGCCGATCTGAACGACGGGGAATTCATTTTTACAATATCCAAGGGGAACATTTATGGGGAATGACTGCTAAATTAACTGCACGTTTTGTGGATATACTGAAGGGTAAATATCTTGCATTTAACCAGGATGACAAGGAAGGCTAGCGCAATGTTAGCCTTTTATTGTGGCGTGAATTCATGGTATGATAACGCCACATATACTACAAAATTAGATATCGAGGTTTATTATGGATCATCAAAAAGAACGGACCGCCAGATTAACTGTGATTAGTTTGATGTTGGCGATTTTAATTATTCAAACTTTTGTTCCTGGAATCGGCTATATCCCGATTGGACCAGTCCAGGCAACAATTATTCATTTAACAGTTATTATCGGTGCTAGTTTATTTGGCCCACAAACAGGACTTATCCTCGGTGCTTCTTGGGGTATTTTGCGGATGATCAAGGCAGCGATTGTGCCCGATATCATGTCAGTGGTATTCTTGAACCCTTTGGTATCCGTTATTCCGCGGATGTTAGTTGGTTTGATTTCAGGATGGATTGCTGTATATCTTGATGGTAAGGTAAAAGATAGAACAAAATTTATCATTACAGGTATTATCGGCTCTATAGTGAATACAGTGACTGTTTTGGGTGCGATTTACCTATTTTCAGCAGAAGCTTATGCGAATGCGCTAAGTATCCCAACATCTGCTTTAATTGCTACCTTTTTAGTTACTATTGGTGGTAATGGGTTATTAGAAGCTGTCACTTCAGGAATTTTAACGCCAATTCTATCCTTACCCTTGAGTAAATCACTTAAAAGGTCCAGAATGAATGATTAAATGGAGGTCAGATTTATGACACAAGTAACTTGTAAACGAACAAAGGCAGTACAATCACATCGAATTATGCCTAATCAAACCAATTTTTATAAGAATTTATATGGTGGTCAAATATTATATATCATGGATAATGTGGCTTCTGTATCTGCAGGTCGATTGACGCCATATGGCACAATGACTGGTAATATGGACGATATTCATTTCATAGCGCCTTTGCCAGAAGGAGATATTGCCCATGTTGAAACCTATGTAACGGGAGCAGGTAAACGTTCAATGGAGATTTTTGCCAAGGTTATTGGTGAAAAACATAATGGTGAGCGTTATTTAGCTGCAACGGCTTTTCTAACCTATGTAGTCTTGAAAGACTATGTTGACCCTGACTATCATTTACCAGAAGTTGTTGCACATACGGATGAGGAAATCTACTTATGTAACGGTTATGACGGCCGAAAATCAGGTCACGCCCAAAAACGAATCTTAACGAAAGAATTGGTTAGTCATTTAACAGTTGACTTGCTTGATTAATGAAACAAGTTTTTTCTCTTGGGAAAAGGACTAGAGATATTGACTTTTACTAGCTAATCAAGCAAAATATAGGCTGTAAGCTAAGCGAATAAACAAACGATTTGTAGACGAGTAATGTTGTTAAGGATTAAGCGAGATATGATCCGGTGTAAGCATATCCCCACTGACTACATGAACCTACTACATGTAAAAAATCGCCTTGAAAAAGGCACGGTGGCGCCGTTATCGTCTTTGAGAGAGTTGGAGACCTTTTGTATCTCTGACTAAAAAAGGTGGCACCGCGAGCATTTCGTCCTTTATGGATGGGATGCTCTTTTTAGTTATAGGAATATTTTTTAAAAGGAGCATGAAAATGGCAAAGCAAGAAGCAACAGAAAATTTACAACAAACAGATTTTTCAAAATGGTATTTACAAGCAATTCAACAGGGTGATTTGATGGATTACGGTCCTGCCCGTGGAACAATGATTTTTAAACCTGATGGCTTTTTATTATGGGAATCATATAAAGATGCCTTCAATGAAATGTTGAAGAAGGAAGGTATTCGTAACGCCTACTTCCCAATGTTAATTCCAAAACACTTCTTTGAAAAAGAGGCTGACCACGTAGAAGGTTTCGCGCCTGAATTACCATGGGTAACTGAAGCAGGTGAGGAAAAATTAGAAGAGCCATTGGCATTACGTCCAACTTCTGAAACTTTATTTGGTAATGCGATGTCAGATTGGATCAACTCTTACCGTGATTTACCAATGGAATTAAACCAATGGGCTAACGTCTTCCGTTGGGAAAAACGGACATTACCATTTATCCGTACATCAGAATTCTTATGGCAAGAAGGTCACACAGCGCATGCAACTGAAGAAGAAGCACGCGAACGTACGATGAAAATGTTACACTACTATACTGACTTAGTAAAAGAAGTATTTGCAATGCCAGTTTACGAGGGACAAAAAACACCATCAGAACGGTTTGCGGGTGCGGTTGACACCTTCTCAATCGAAGCGATGACAAAAGATACAAAAGCCATTCAAGCAGGGACTTCTCACTACTTAGGCCAAAACTTTGCGGAAGCCTTCGATATTAAATTCTTAAACGAAGACAACCAACATACTTACGTTCATACAACATCTTGGGGTTCATCAACCCGTTTAATCGGTGCCATGATCATGATCCACGGTGATGAAAAAGGGTTAGTCTTACCTCCTCGTGTTGCCGGTACACAAGTATCGCTAATCCCTGTTGGTAATATCAAGAAAAATCCACAAGTACTTGAGAAATTACAAGAAATCAAAGCAACATTATTAGAGGCTGGATTACGTGTAAATCTTGATGATTCAAACAACTCACCAGGTTACAAATACAACGAGTCTGAAGTACATGGTGTACCATTAAGAATTGAATTTGGTCCACGTGATATGGAAAACAACCACGTCATGATTAAAATGCGTGATGTGGATGGTAAAGAAGCCTTCTCATTAGACGGAGACTTAGTTGCTGAAATCAACACACGCTTTGATGACATGCACCAACGTCTTTACGATAAAGCGATAGCTTTCCGTGCTGAGAATGAACATTTTGACATTGATACAATGGATCAATTAACCGCTCACCTTGAAGCTTGTGAAGAAAATGGCGAACGTCCAGGTTGGATTTTAGCTGGTTGGGATGGTACTGATGAATCAGAAGCAGCCATCAAAGAAGCCACAGGATTTACTTCACGTAATATCCCATTCAACCCACCAATAGAAAAAACAGTTGACCTATATTCTGGTAAACCTGCTAAATACACTGTGTGGTATGCACGTGCTTATTAATGATAGGTAGGTGTGAAAAAAGTCGCTAAGAATAACCGCGTTGAACCAAAAGCCGAACAATTACTGCAAGTAATTGGAGTATTTTAAGAAACGTCGGGAAATTCTGACTTTTTAAACCCGATAATGCGAGCAATGTTAAAGAGAATAGGGTTGTGATATGAAGTCACAACTCTGTTTTTTTGTGATGAGATATAGAATTAACATACTCTTAAAATATAAAACATCATTCATTCACAATAAGTGGGAAATTGTCACAGTATAATCATATTTTCTTGGTAAAATTCATATGCATGGGATGAGGACCATAGAATATTAAAAATGAATAAGGAGTAATGCATGTCGAAAAGAAGAAAAAAATCTAGTATTAAACCGCTAGTGCCCTTTTTCGTTCTAGGAGTGGCTTTAATAGCGGTATTAATTGCTATATTTAAATATAATGATGAGGATAAAGGAGAAGCAGATGAATCTTTGACGGCTACTGTGGATGATTCAAGTGCAGTAGAATCTGCCAACAATATCGCTTTATCTCTAAGTGATGAAGAAGTTTACAATATTGATTTGATGCAGGCCAATGGTGTAGCCATGATTGACCCAATTTCTTATGACTCAATGGCTGATGTCATTGAAGATACAATGGTCGAATTTGGTGTAGATGAAAGTCAAATTTCATTAGAATTCATCAATTACCAAACAGGTGAAAGTTACACGGTTAATGAAAATAACTTTCAAACAGCCGCTTCTACTATCAAATTACCATTGTCAGTTATTTATGTAGATGCGATTGATGAAGGTACCATTGATTGGGATACAGAAGTGACTTATACATATGCTGATTATGAGGAGGGTGATGGGACT
>NZ_JBOEQF010000011.1:0-27752 GCF_050689315.1 Aerococcus sp. L_32 | reverse complement strand
GACACGACAAATCCTGTTGACAAGTGCACCTCGCGTCATCGTTTGCACTTAGATAGTTAAGATAGCCCAATCACTGTAACCTAAAACAAGAAGCACAGCTCTATTGAAGCGATACTTCTTGCATTAATAGTTAATTATTTACCAGATATCCCAAGGGTAGGCTTCTGGTAGTGGCGACTCAACAGTGAGTGGTGTTTTTTTAACCGGGTGTTCCAAGGTAAGGCTTGTAGCCCACAAAGCAATCTGCTGACCGACTTGACTGTATTGTTGACCATATTTTTGATCTCCCCAAATGGGTGTCCCCATACCTGCCAGCTGAACACGAATTTGGTGGGGACGACCGGTCTGTAATTGCACGCTAACTAGACTGAGACCATCCTTAGAGGCAATCACCGTATAGTCAAGGACGGCCTTTTTCCCCTCTTTATGGTTCTTTGAAACAATGGATACGATATTCTTCTGGCGATTCTTATACAGATAATCCACTAACCGATTACTAGCTTGCTTGGGTCTGCCATGGACTACGGCATAATAAGTTCGGCCCATATCATTACGTCGTACTAGGTCAGATAATCTTGACGCTGCTTTTGAAGTTTTGGCGAATACCATCGCGCCACCAACCGGGCGGTCTAGACGGTGTACTAAACCTAAGTAGACGTTACCCGGTTTTTGATAGCGATATTTAATGTCCTCTTTGAGATAGGTTAATAAATCCTTATCTCCACTTTGATCTCCTTGAACCGGTATATTTACTGGTTTTTGAACCAACAATAAATGATTATCCTCATATAATATTGGTACATCCATTGCTTCTACTCCTTTACAAACATAATGGTCCCACCATAGCATATCTAACCAACTACCCCTAATTTAGATAGGTTTTTATGAATAAAAATCGGTAATTTTATAAATTAAAAAGTGGTAGAAGCTCATATTGACGGTGTTTATATCGACGCATTACCAGTACATATTTGGTTCTTTTAAACAGTAATCTTCTGATAAAGTTGTCGTTTACCAATACGGCTACTGTTTAAGAAGCCATATTGGTGACAATCGCCACGTAACGCCGTATACTTCACTGGTGAATTGCCCTGATCAGTAATTTTTTCATTAAGGCATTCTTTTAAAATCCATGGTTCTTCAATACCCAGAGGTTGTAAGATTAAAATAGCGTCAATACGTTTTTGACTGGTCTTAAAATCTCCTGCAATCTCTTGAATAGTTAAATTAGAACGCATCACCGCTTCCTGAAATTCTCTAATAGTTGCTTTTTGTTGACTATAGGTTAATGACATAACTTCTACCTCATTTAATCATATATAGGTTTATATTATATCACTTTTATGACATATCACTTTCACAAATCGCTAAAACTAACCCAACAGATAAATATTTTTCCTAATAAAAAACCTACTAGATCAAAGCTAGGCTCGTCTAGTAGGTCAAAATTCATTTATTCATCATCTTTAGTAATACCGTAAGCATCCACTAATTCAACATTTCGTTCTTCGCCGGCGTGTAAGTCACCGCTCATTTGATAAAACTCAATTAAGAACTCATCTTCAGAGACAGTATAGACTGCAAAGTTTTGACTTTCTGATTGACGATAGTTTTCGTGTTTATAGTCAAACTTAGGTGACTCATCAGGTTGTTGAGCAACATCAAATAAGCCATTCCACAGGTCCACATCCTCTTCAGTCATCCAGTCTAATTTTGGACGAACATTATGCACATGTTCAGCACCTTTTTGGTAAATCGCATCATAGGCTTTTGTTCCAGATGAGTTTGGAATCACGTAAGTCACCCCATCAGGATTAACGTGGTATTCGACACCATCAATTTCAGTCTTCTCCGTATCCTCTACTTCACCATAAGAGAAATTATCTCCTGTATATACTAAGGATTTCGTTCTCGTTAAGTTGTGGTCATGTCCTTGTAAAACGATATCCACCCCTAGTTCATCTGCCAATTTAGCAAACTCTTCGCGGGTAACTTGGACATCATCGTCCTGCAATGCATGGTAAGAAGCTGAGTAGATTGGTTTATGGTAAGCAAGTACAATCCAATTTGCCCCATTATCACGTGCCGTTTGAATATCCTCTTTCGCCCAATCCATCTGTTCTTGACCAATTGCACCAGATTCTGGATTATCCTCAGATTCCTTATTGTCATTCGTATTTAAGACAACAAAATGCGCCCCATTGTAGTCATAAGAATAATATGATCCACCTGAAACTGCATCATTCGTTACAGGTACATTGGTATGTTCGTTAAAGGCTGTTAAGTCTAAATCACCACCATGAACAGTATATTCATCATGGTTTCCTGGCGTATAAGCATGTGGTAAGTGCAAGTTTTGTTCCTGAGACATATCTAAATTGTCTACCCACTCATCCTCTAATTCTGCAATTTCAACAAAGTCACCAGTATGTAAAGCAAAATTCGCATCTGGCGCCACTTCCATCGCATGCGCTAAGGTATCTGCACCATAAGCAGCTTCATTATTCACATTGGCATTCCAATAAGCGTTTTGTGTGTCCGTATAATGAATGAATTGGAACTCATCATCGTCAACAGCTGATGTATTAAAAGAGCCCGTTGCTGAATAGCCACCCTCATCAGAACCCACTTGATAGTAGTAAGTTGTACCAGCTTCTAACCCTTCAGCTTCAGCTTTATAACTATATTCTTCAACTTCTTGAGTATAAAGATAGCCTAAATTACCACCATCAGAAGTCCATTCAGTATTATCGCGGTCAATTTGTTCATCTGTAAAGTAACCTAATACTTCTTCAGGTTGTCCTTCATCGTCTAGAATTTTTTCACCTTCTTCATCAGTTGTCACCGATGCATAGATATAATAGCCATTTTCATCGCGTTCAGCATAATCTGACGTAACTGGGCTAGCTTCTGCAGTAAATTCAATCGCATCTGACATATCTTCAGAAGTCGATACTTTTACTTTAGCATCTGACATCTCTTCCGTTGTATACCAATTAAAGCCCATTGTTGATGAAGTATCTGTTAATAAATTTGTTGCGATTCGGTTAGGTTCATTGCGAACTGGGACCGGTGCAACTTCTGGTTTTTCATCCTGTAAATCAATTAAATCTAGACCATTTACTTCTCCGTAAACTGGATCAACCTCACTACCTTCATCTGAAGATGCCGTAGCAATGTCACTTGCATTCGTTGCTTCAGCAGTCGCTTGACTACTAGTATCACTTTCGTTCGCTTCGTTTCCTTGCCCTTGTCCACAAGCAGCCAATAAAATCACCGATGACAATAAAACGCCCCAGCGCTTCAACTTCAATTCTTTCATTAAACGGTTCCCTCTCCTTAAAATGCTTTTCAATTACCAACACTTTCTTTATCACCTTAACAAAGTAAGGTTAATTTCTTGTAATGTCCTAGTAAAAATTATGTAAATAGCATGTTAAAAGTACAATTTATTGCTAAAAGAATGATTATATATACATTTTGTTCATACATACAACACCAATCGCTTAGAAAATATTTTTGAAATCGCTTGCAATATCATTCTGTTGTATGTATAATTCTATTTGAAATTATGTATAGACATATGAATGGAGTTGTTTAGATGAATTATCGTTTTCCAGAAGGTTTTTGGTGGGGTTCAGCAATATCGGGTCCGCAAACTGAGGGACGCATTAAAGATGATGGTAAAGGTGACAATATTTGGGACCACTGGTACCGAGAGGATCCTAGCCTATTCTTTGACCAAGTTGGGCCAGAAGAAACCTCAGCAGTTTACAGCCACTATAAAGAAGATATCCAACTGATGAAGGCTACTGGCCATAATTCAATGCGGACGTCAATTCAATGGAGCCGACTCTTCCCAGAAGGTCGCGGTGACATCAACCCTAAAGCGGTTGCTTTCTACAATGATTATATTGATGAATTGATTGCGAATGACATTGAACCCTTTATCAACCTTTACCACTTTGACATGCCCCTTGCCCTACAAGAAATTGGTGGCTGGGAGAATAAGGAAGTTGTTGAGGCTTACGTAAATTACGCGAAGACTTGTTTTGAGTTATTTGGTGACCGAGTGAAAAAATGGTTTACCCACAACGAGCCGATTGTCCCTGTTGAAGGTGGTTACCTTTACAAATTCCATTACCCAGCTGTTGTTGACATGAAACGTGCTGTTCAAGTGGCTTACCATGAAAGTTTAGCTTCCGCTAAAGCCATCAAAGTCTATCGTGACTTAAACCTTGATGGTGAAATTGGGATTATCTTGAACCTAACGCCTAGCTATCCAAGAGATGCCAACAATCCTGAAGATGTAAAAGCTGCCAGCCTAGCCGATGCCTTTTTCAATCGGTCATTCCTAGATCCAGCTATTCGTGGTATCTTTCCTGAAGATTTAGTATCACTACTAAAAGATTTGGACTACCTACCAGATTATACTGCGGAAGAATTGGCTATCATCAAAGAAAATACCATCGATTTATTAGGTATTAACTACTACCAACCACGTCGTATCAAACAAAAAGAATCTAGCGAACGACTATCTGACAAGCCAATGCCAGACGATTACTTTGACAATTACATTTGGCCAGACCGCAAGATGAACCCTTACCGTGGTTGGGAAATCTATGAAAAAGGAATTTACGATTGTTTAATTAATGTACGCGATCATTATGGGAACATCCCTTGCTTTATCTCGGAAAATGGGATGGGCGTTGAAGGTGAAGCGAAATTTAAAAATGCAGACGGCATGATTGAAGATGATTATCGAATTGACTTTTTAAAAGGTCACTTAACTTATGTGCATCAAGCTATTGAAGAAGGTTGTAACGTCAAGGGTTACCATCTTTGGACTTGTATGGATAACTGGTCATGGATGAATGCTTACAAAAACCGTTATGGCCTCATTTCAGTTGACTTAGATAATGATAAAAAACGGACGATTAAGAAAAGTGGTTACTGGTTTAAAGAAGTTTCAGATCGAAATGGTTTCTAAATATTGGGTTTTATAGAAAGGAATGAATCATGAATAATATCATTGATAAACTAGCTGAGTCCCTCACACCTTTTGCCGCTAAATTAGGTAACAACCGTTACCTAACCGTCCTTCGTGATGCCTTCATGCTGGCATTTCCACTGACCATGTTTGGGTCAATTGTCGTAGTATTCAATAACCTACCCTTCTTCCCGGATGCATTAAAGGGTTCATTGGGTACTTTACTAGGTAATGGTCAAAATGCCACTATGTCTATCATGACAGTCTTCGTAGCTTTTGGTATCGGTTATTATTTAACTAAGTCATATGATGAAGATGGCGTCTTTGGTGGTGTTGTTGCCCTAGCATCCTTCTTAATTTTAACACCTTTTAACTTCTTAACCGCTGAAGGCGTAGAAGTTGCTGGTGCCCTAACGACTGATCGTTTAGGTGCAAAAGGGATGTTTATTGGGATGCTAGCAGCCTTTTTAGCAACTGAGATTTATGTCCGCATCACAAAAAAAGGGATTAAAATCACCATGCCTGACGGCGTGCCAGATGCTGTCTCTCGCTCTTTTTCTTCATTAATACCTGCCATTTCAACCCTAACAGTATTTTTATTAATCAACGCCGCTGTAGTTGGGTTATTCAATACTAACCTACATGACGTCATTTATACCTTTATCCAACAACCACTAACAGGTTTAGGATCAAGTTTACCTGCGACACTACTTGCCCTATTCTTAATACAAATCTTATGGTTCTTTGGTTTACACGGTCAAGTAATCATCAACTCAGTATTAGACCCAATTTGGCAAACATTATCATTAGAAAATTTAGCTGCCTATGAAGCTGGTCAAGAATTACCACATATCATCACTAAATCATTCATGGATACATTTACTGTTAGTCTTGGTGGTACTGGGATGACATTAATGGTCGTCATCTTAATGGCTTTCGTGATGAAGAGCAAACAATTGAAAGAAATCGGTAAATTAGGCCTTGGTCCTGGGATCTTTAACGTAAACGAACCGGTTATCTTTGGTTTACCAATCGTATTGAATGCTTCTATGGTCATTCCTTGGGTGCTTACGCCTTTAGTAGTAACAATCTTTAACTATTTCATGATGGCTTCTGGTATTTTCCCTGCAACAACAGGGGTTGTTGTACCTTGGACTATGCCACTCTTCTTCTCTGGTATGATGGCTACCAACTCTGTAATGGGCGGAATCTTACAATTAATTGATGTCGTCATTGTTGCAGCCATTTGGTTCCCATTCTTAAAAGTACAAGATAAGACCAACTTAGCAATGACTACTGAAGAAGCATAACACTACCTTATTCCCTCCCAACAGGCGCTGTGACAATGTCATAGCGTCTTTTTTATTACAATATTCATTTAGCATTCAACTTACCCTTCATTTTTGACAATTTGACTATTTTATCAGACAAGAAAGAAATTACTTTTGATATGATATCAACTGAAGGCTAATGCAATTTAGATTAGACTTAAAAGACTATTTTTCATAGACATATTTGTACTAAGTCTATACATTGTATTATAATGGATTAAAAATAGCGTTTGAATTAGGGGGATACACTTGAATAAGTACGAAGAAATTGCCAATGAATTGCGTCGCCGTATCAGTGAGGGTGAGTATGCTGAAGGTGAGATATTGCCGGATCAAATTGAATTAGCGAAAGAGTTTAATGTAAGCCGGATGACTTTAAAGAAAGCCATTGATATGATTGCTATGGAAGGCTTAATCTTTAAGAAACGTGGTGTTGGGACCTTTGTACTAAAAAGTAGTTTATGGAACAATGGTGATTCAAAAATTGATGACTATAATGGTTTGACTGAACAATTTGGTCATCGTCGTATCGTATCGAAAAAAATCAATTTTGATATCGTATTTCCGGATGAAAAACTACAAACCTTACTAATGGTTGGCGCTAGTGATCCAGTTTATCACGTCCAACGTTTACGAATTATTGATGACAAACCTTATATTCTAGAAGATTCTTACTTTGTCGCTTCACTTATTACACAACTAAAAGCGGAACATCTAGAGGGTTCTATTTATGGTTATATTCGTGATGAATTAGGCCTAAAAATCGGTGGTGCTTATCGGAAAATCCATGCAGACACAGCTAATGAACTGGATATTCAAGAGCTAAATTGTGATATCCACACTCCTGTGCTTGAAGTGGAGCAAGTTGTTTATTTAGATAATGGGACACCGTTTGAATACTCAACTTCAAGAAATCGTTTTGATACGCGTTCTTATACTATTACCGATATCGTTGGTAATCATTAATACCATATATCTTAAGGAGAGACTATCGTAAGCTCTCCTTTTTTAGTCTAGGGAATCATAATGAAAACGTATTAACTCGCTTTCATTTATTTTGGAGTAATGGTATGATAAAAATTAGATTAAAATTATACTTATTGTCTAATAAAAATATCATTTAATGGTCTTTTTTATCTTTCAATAGTAAGGGAGGAGATTTACATGAAAAAACAATATGCATTTTATGCTGTGACGGCTGCATTAGTTGTTGCTATTTCTTTATTCATTATTATTCCTATTCCAGCATCAAATGGTTTCTTCACATTCGCAGATGTGGGGATTGTGACTGCTTCAATGGTTTTTGGACCGGTGGGTGGTTTGGTTGTCGGTGCCATGTCTGGTGGGTTAATTGATTTGCTGTCAGGTTATGCACAGTGGATTATTTTCTCAGCTGTTATCCACGGCGCACAAGGCTATATTGCTGGATTAGCCAAAGATAAAAGCCGTAAAGAACAAGTTTTATACTTAGTTTTATCAGCAGTTGTCATGATTGTTGGCTATGCAATTGCTAGCTGGATTTTATATGGTACTGCTGCAGCAGCTATCGCTGGATTATTTACCAACATTTTACAATCTGGTATTGGTATTTTAGTTGCTATCCCAATCAGTATCCGGTTAAAACCAGTTATTGAGCGTTATCTATAAAAATGAAATGACCACTAGCACAATGGATATGTGTTAGTGGTCATTTTTAGTTTGTCATTATCAGTTATTTTAAGCGAGCATTTCTAGAGCTTCGTTTAAGACTTTTTCCCCCTTCATCATGCCGTAGTCTTGCATATTAATCACTGCAAGTTTTGTATCTGAGTCAGCTAGTTTACCAGCAAATTCTTTTTCCATATATTTAACTTGTGGGCCAAGCAATAAAACATCGATATCTTTATTCGCTAAATTGTTATCTGCATCAGAAGCTGAAACGGCAAAGATTTCCGCATCTACCCCCTTCTCTTCAGCTGCCTTTTTCATTTTTGAAACTAATAAACTTGTGCTCATTCCTGAAGCACAAACTAACATAATTGTTGTATCTGCCATTTATTTCTCCTCCAATTTTTGATAAACATCAATGATTTCTTTAGCCATATCTTTAAAGGCGATGGCGGTCATTAAGTGATCTTGCCCGTGTACCATGAGTAAGGACAAAGCAACTGGATCGCCACTTGCTTCTTGGGTTAACAAGGCGGTTTGGGCATGGTGGGCTTCAATCAGCGCTGCTTCGGCTGCAGCCATTGAATCGTTAGCGCTTACAAAATCACCCGTTTTTGCGGATGCCATGGCTTCAATGGCTTTTCCTTTCGCATCGCCCCCATACATAATGAGCTGCATGATGACTTCCAAATTTTGTGGTTCTTCCATTCAAAAGGCTCCTTTGTGGTCTATTTTATGTTTTTTTCTTATATGTATATACATATAACCGAGTATGTTCATACATATATCTGATAGGTTTATTTTACCACATAACCTTCATTATTAAAACCCTTACATTGTTGTATTTTAAGCATTTAGGTAAAAAAATCGCCCCACTCATGTAAGTGTAGGCGAATTAAAGTTCTATGATACATAGTGTTGGCGGGAAATTTTTCTTCAAAAAATATTGGCCATCGGCTGAATCGTCGCCTACGACAATGAAATTTACCGTGAAGTTAGTCCCATGTTAGCCCAAGTTGCAACCTTAGACGAGACAGACGTTTAATATAT
The DNA here is from genome assembly GCF_050689315.1 of Aerococcus sp. L_32. Taxonomy (NCBI): domain Bacteria; kingdom Bacillati; phylum Bacillota; class Bacilli; order Lactobacillales; family Aerococcaceae; genus Aerococcus; species Aerococcus sp. L_32. The sequence continues at coordinate 18,734 of NZ_JBOEQF010000011.1, read as the reverse complement.
TTGAAAACTATCAGGCCCTTATTTTACCGCTGTCCACACTCAGATTGGTTTAAAAATTCTTTTCACGCCACAGGCACCGAGAAAATCCTCATGGCCTACCATGATGAAGAAACCATTCAAAATGCCTTATCCAGTGACCTATAGGCCTTTACCGAATACACGATTACCAACCCCATTCAACTCAAGCGGGAACTAGGGAAAGTAGGCGTCAAGGCTATAGCCTGACCATTGAAGAACTGCCCCTTGGCCACTACCCCCTATCCTTCCCCGTCAGAAACTTTGAAAATAAAGTCGTTTGTTCCTTATCCATTGTTGGTCCCTTGTCTCGGGTCAATAAGGTAAAAACCTAAAAATAGACCCAAATCTTGCGAAACGCAGCACTTTTCGCCTCCCAGCGAATAAGTTATGAAGGGGAATAACATGAAAAAATAGTCCAAGCAATTTATTTTAAACCGCTTGGACTATTTATACTTACACGCCAGATTCAAATGTACGTTTTATTTTCCGTATCATTAGACCCTTTCAGGTATGAATAATCGTTGCTCATTATCTTCTGTTACGATATATAGCAACTCTTGATCTTGATTGGGCAAAGAGATGACTTCATTTATCATTTCATCGATATCTCTATTACGAGATAAAGCTTCAGTAGTAGTCGATAATTCATGATTTATATTGGCTAGTCTTTCTTCAACTTTGGCCACTTCTCGCTTAGGCAAACCTGTTACGACGGACTTAAGCCCCTTACTTGACGCCTCACCAATATTTTTTGAAAACTGTCCAACAGACCCAGAAAGCTTCTCGACTTGTCCAGGTAATTTTAGTCCCTTTTTCTTAGCTTTGTCTTCATTCTTATCCTTTTTCAAAAACGGTAAGTTGCTAGATTTTTCGCTAAAACTTTCCAGAAATTTCTCAGATCCCTCTAGTCGATTCGTTTTATGGGCTAACTCTTCATTTTTTTGTTGAACGATGACATCATAAATATCTTGTAGTTTCGTTTCATAATTTAAATAGAAACTATTCGCAAATTTTTCTTTAAGTTCTTCAGTTCGCGCTTTAATTAATTCATTTGAATTACCCAATTTTATTCGAACACTAATTTCTATTAAATCGGCATATAAGGATAATTTATCTGTTTCAAAGGCATATTTTATTGCATAGTTAATATCACTTATCAATTTGTCTTCTGTTTTTTGATTATTCTTCTGCAGTAACTCTTGTTCATATCGTTTCAATCTTTGCTGGAACTGTTCATAGATACTCGTAATTTCAATTTTGAGATGTCTGATTTGACCGATATCCGCTTGATCTACCATTTTACGCTTAGCAATTTCTAGTAAACCTTTACTTGCAGATATTATCTTGCCTATAATTTCATCTTCATGCATATTAAAAAGCACGTCTAGTTTTTCATCAATAGCAGAAATTTGACTATTAATTTCATCAAGATAATAGGTACTTGAAGCAAAAGCCATGACTTGCATACCGATTCCTAAAACCATTGCAGGGTTAATAGAGTTTGGCATATTTATTTCAGAAAAGCCAGAATGACCAATTAAATGATTTTCGCTGTCTCTCACCATAGTCGTAAAGGTATTATCAATTTTAAAATGAGATAATTTTTCAGGACTTACTGTAGCTGTATATAAGCCATTTGGATAAGCTTCTAAGATTTGTTCAAATGCCATACTGTTGGTCTTAAAAAATACTCCAGCATCTACTAAACTCCCCCCTATTAATGAAGTAGTGCCTAAATTAACTTCTTTAAATTTTTTACCGAAACTGATTTTGCCTTCTGACGCTTTCTCGAATTGTAGCTCATTTCCTGAGGAATCAACCATAACAGTAACTTCATTATTCTTTGATGGTGTGTTCTCCGTCATATCAATCGTCTCCCAAACTGTTTAATTATATATATTATATTAAAAGTTACAGGGAATACAATCAAATCCTACCTTTTTCAGTCAATCCATATCATACGACTGTATTTCTCATATATGTTATGATGAAATTAATCAAAATAACGGAGGTATTTAGAATGAACCAAGTACTTGTTGAAATTTGTTTACGTGTGAGAGATATTGATGCAACTTTAGACTTTTATACAAATCTATTTGATTTTGAGGTAGCTAGCCGCAGAGAGTTTCCGGAGAATAAATTTGATTTAATCTACTTAAACTCACCAGGGTCAAATGTCCAAATCGAGTTGACTTACAACTACGACGCAGATCCATACACAATTGGCGATGGCTTTAGCCATTTAGGTGTTACTGTTGATGATTTAGAAGCTATGCATGAAATTTGTAAAGCATCTGCTTATGAAACTGGCGACTTAAAAGGTCTTTCAGGAGGCACACCATCATACTTCTTCGTCACTGACCCAGATGGTTATAGAATCGAAGTTAAACGTAAAAAATAATCACCCATTCCAACAAAAAAAAGGCGTTACCCTAGTTTACTCGCTAAGGTAACGCCTTTTTATTATGCTTTCACGCCTATTGAAATACCCATTTCATGCGCTTCAAGATACGTATAAAAATAGTATATGTGGTCCCTTTATAGATAGATAAGATGATTTTAGACTAGGTAAATTTTTCATGGTGGAGTAGCGGTATTTTAGTTACTAGTCACCTTTTGGATTCAGCATCAACTTTTACCAATATTTCCTAGAGCATGCTACCTTAGGGCTGCTTGCATTTCATTGACGTAGTCATAAATGTAAGACTTGGCATCATTTCCGTGAGCTTCAACTAAACGCACAATCCCGCTCCCTACAATGACGCCATCTGCTTTGGCTGAGATATCTTTCACTTGACTTGGTGTATTAATCCCAAATCCAACGGCTACTGGAATATCTGAAACAGCACGAATTTCCGCCACCATGGCAGAAATATCCGTTGTGATATTAGACCGCACGCCCGTTACCCCCATAGATGACACTAGATAGATAAAGCCTTGAGCCTTTTTGGCAACATCTTTAATCCGGTCTTTAGAGGTCGGTGCAATCAAAGTAATAACTTCAATCCCGTATTGATTCGCAACAACTTTCACCTCGTTATCTTCCTCAAAAGGCAAATCAGGAATGATAATACCAGAAACACCAATTTCTTGGCATTTAGCGAAAAACTTGTCATAACCGTATACAAAAACCGGGTTTAGATATGTCATGAATACCAAAGGCACACGAATTTGACCCTGCAATGAAGCTACCATATCAAAGACGTTATTCAAGCGCACCCCTGCTGATAAGGCCCGGACACTCGCATTTTCTACAACTGGCCCTTCAGCGATTGGATCTGAGAAAGGGATCCCAATTTCAATTAGGTCAGCCCCTGCTTGTTGGGCAGCTAGGATATTTTCAGCTGATTGGTCCAGGTTGGGATCGCCTGCCATCAAATAGGTGATAAAGGCTTTTTTATTTTGGAATGCTTCAGCTATTTTACTCATAGATCTCTTCTCCTTTATAACGGGCAATGGCTGCCACATCCTTGTCCCCACGTCCTGATAAACAAATCACGATGCTTTCGTCTGGTGATAATGTAGGCGCCAATTTTTGGGCGTAAGCAACAGCGTGGGCAGATTCAATCGCTGGAATAATCCCTTCCATTTTAGATAGGTATTCAAAAGCTGCCACCGCTTCATCATCTGTTACTGGTACATATTCAGCACGCCCAACTTCATTTAAACGGGCGTGTTCTGGCCCAATCCCTGGGTAGTCAAGACCCGCTGAAATCGAATAAACTGGGGCGATTTGACCATATTCATCTTGGCAGAATAAACTCTTCATACCGTGGAAAATACCTGTCGTCCCCTTGGCCATAGTCGCTGCATGTTGAGTCGTATGAATCCCTTTTCCAGCCGCTTCACAACCAATTAAACGAACCCCTTCGTCTTCAATAAAGTGGTAGAAAGTCCCTATAGCATTAGACCCACCACCCACACAAGCAATGACCGCATCCGGCAATTGCCCGTGATTTTTCTGGAATTCAGCTTTAATTTCACGACTGATCACACTTTGGAAATCACGCACCATAGTTGGATAAGGATGTGGCCCCATGACAGAGCCTAAGACATAATGAGTATCCTCTACCCGATTACTCCATTCACGCATGGTTTCGTTCACCGCATCCTTCAAGGTTTTGGTTCCCTTAGCCACACTGTTAACCTTAGCCCCTAACAATTCCATCCGAAAGACATTCAAAGCTTGGCGGTCTGTATCTTCTTGCCCCATAAAAATTTCACATTCCATCTTCAATAAGGCCGCCGCTGTTGCTGTGGCCACCCCGTGCTGACCAGCCCCAGTTTCTGCAATTAAACGGGTTTTCCCCATTTTTTTCGCCAACAAGGCTTGCCCTAGGACGTTGTTAATTTTGTGTGATCCTGTATGGTTCAAGTCTTCTCTTTTTAGATAGACCTTGGCCCCGCCTAAATCAGCCGTCATATTCTCTGCATAATACAAACGCGACGGACGACCCGCATAATCATTTAATAAAGTCGTCAACTCCGCCTGAAATGCCTCATCATTCTTATAAAAATTGTAGGCTTCCTCCACCCGTTGCACTTCCGCCATCAAGGTTTCTGGAATATACTGGCCACCAAAGTCGCCAAATCTACCATTAGTCATGTGTTACCTCCCGTATTTTCGCTACGAATTCCTGCATTTTAACTGGATCCTTTACCCCATCGGTTTCAAGTGACGACGACGCGTCTACCGCATAAGGCCGAACCACTTTTAAGGCCTCTTCAATATTGTCAACCCCTAGACCTCCAGCCAGGAAAAAAGGCTTCTCTTTATAAGCTGACACCATTTGCCAGTTAAAAGTCTTGCCCGAACCACCACGATTTGGGCTTAAGCTGTCAAACAACAAATAGTCAGCTTGATTTGGATCCACCACCAATTCATCCCTAACCGCAACCGATTTGATAATATCTTGGTTAACTTGACCCTTCAAATGTTCAATATAGGCCTGGTCTTCTTCGCCGTGTAACTGGACTAAATCAATAGTCCCCGCCTGACAAATCGCCACAATCTCTTCAATTGGGGCATTCACAAAAACGCCCACCGTTTGAATATCCGCCGCTAAATCACGTCTAAAACTTGCCGCTAAGTCAGGCTTCACATACCGCTTGGTTCCTTCCACAAAGATAAAACCCACATAATCTGGTTTAGCCACATTCGCTGCCTCAATATCTTCCGGACGTCTCAAGCCACAAATTTTCACCTTAACCATTACAAAGCCCCTTTTAATTCATTTAACTTTGCTTTTTTATCCTTAGCTAGCATCATTGATTCACCAATCAAAACAGCATCCACTCTATTTTCATGTAGTAATTGAATATCCGCTGCTGTTTTAACGCCACTCTCAGCAACAAATACCGTGTCATTCGGCGTCAGATTTCTCAAGCGAATCGAATTTTGGAAGTCCACTTCAAAGTTATGTAAATTTCGGTTGTTGACCCCGATAATTCGGCTACCAGCTTGAATGGCCATGGCAATTTCGTCCGCGTCATGGGCTTCCACTAAAACCGACAAGCCCAATTCGTCCGCTAAGGCAATGTATGCGGCCAACTGGTCTGGACTTAAGATTGCACAAATCAATAGTATAGCGTCCGCCCCGATTGCCCGAGCTTGGTAGATTTGATAAGGATCGACAATAAAATCTTTTCGTAAAATAGGAATAGCTACTGCTTGGCTAATTTCCTGTAAGTATTGGTTGCGCCCTTGGAAATAATCTTCTTCCGTTAAAACCGACAAGGCCGTCGCCCCAGCCGCTTGGTAATCTTTGGCAATGTCCACATAAGGGAACTCTTTAGCAATTAAACCCTTTGATGGCGAGGCTTTCTTCACTTCGCATATAAAGGACATGTCCCCTTCTTTCAAAGCTTGTTCAAAAGCAAAAGGTAGCAAATGACGGTCTGGTAAAGTCGCTAACAAATCTTCCAAAGGCGTTTTCAGCTTGTCTTCGGCTACCCTTTTCCCCCGGGCAAGGACGATTTCATCTAAGATACTCATGCATAAACCTCCTGACCAACACGGTTAGTTGCCGCAATAAATTCATCTAATTTAGCTTTAGCCTTACCTGAATCAAGCATTTCTTCAGCTAGACGGACGCAGTCGCGTAAAGACAATTCATCTTTACCCATGTACAGGCAGCAAGCCGCATTCATGACAACGATATTGCGGCGGGCACCTTGTTCACCGTTTAAGATATCTAAAGCAATCCGAGCATTCTCTTCTGGATCACCACCGATTAGCTCGCTCAATTGACCGCGTTCAAGGCCGAATTGTTCTGGGGTAATAAAGTAGCTAGTCACCTTACCGTTGTTTACTTCACAGATAGTTGTCGTTGATGTAATGGTGATTTCATCCAAGCCGTCATGACCGTGAACCACCATAGCCCGTTTCACATTCAATTGGTTTAATACTTGAGCTAGTGGTTCCACTAATTTCTCGTCGTATACACCTAGTAACTGTTTCGTTGCACCAGCTGGGTTGGCTAATGGGCCAAGGATATTGAACATGGTACGCGCTCCTAGTTGCTTACGGACTGGTGCGACATGTTTCATTGCCGCATGATAAGTTTGGGCGATCATAAAGCAAAAATCTGTTTCTTCTAAGATTTGTGCACTTTGGTCCGCCGTTAGGAAGATGTTTGCGCCCAAGGCTTCCAATACATCCGCTGACCCACATTTACTCGATACTGACCGGTTACCATGTTTGGCTACCGCAACACCAGCAGCCGCAACGACAAAGGCAGAAATGGTTGAAATGTTGAAGGAGTTTAGCTCATCCCCACCCGTCCCAACAATATCAAGGACGTCCTTTTTCGCGGATAATTTAAGGCCCTTATCACGCATGACTTCAGCTGAAGCAGTAATTTCGTCAATTGTTTCACCCTTCATCCGCAAAGCCGCAAGGTAAGCACCCATTTGACTGTCAGTAGCCTCCCCTTCCATCATTTGGTTCATGACTTGGCCTGCAGTTTCTTTTGATAAATCATTACCTAAAAATAATTCACTAATCGCTTGGTTAATCATGTGTATTTCCTCCTACTTTAAGAAAATTCTGAATCATCGTTTCGCCTGAAGGTGTCAGTATCGACTCGGGATGGAACTGGACACCAAACATTGGGTATTTACGGTGACGGACAGCCATCACCTCACCCTTGTCCGATTCGGCAATCACCAGCAATTCATCTGGTAACGTTTGTCGATCCGCAATCAGTGAATGGTAGCGTGCCACAGGGACAACTGGTGGTAACCCTCTAAAAATTTCGCTCCCACTAGCTACATGAATAATTGACTGCTTACCATGAATGGCTGGTTGTGCATGGATAATATCTGCCCCGTAGGCTAAACACATAGCTTGAAGTCCTAGACAAACCCCTAAAATCGGAAAATGACTAGCCAATTCTTTGGTTACATCTACTGTTATACCTGCATCTTCCGGTCGTCCAGGACCAGGTGAAATCACAATATGCGAAGGGTTTAAAGCGATAATTTCTTCAACAGTGACTTGATCATTACGAACGACTTGAATCTCTTCTCTGGTATTTTTACCTAGCAATTGGTAAAGGTTGTAGGTAAAACTGTCATAGTTGTCTATCAGTAAAATCATCCTTATCCCTCCTCGTGGCCTAATGCTGTCATCATGGCTTTGGCCTTGTTCTTTGTTTCTAAGTATTCTTTTTCAGGATCTGAATCTGCCACAATCCCAGCGCCAGATTGGACAAAGACTTGGTCATTCTTCAAGACAGCCATCCGGATGCCGATACACATGTCCATGTTGCCGGCAAAGTCGATATAGCCTAAAGCACCGCCATATTGGCCCCGTTTAGTATCTTCAATTTCATCAATCAATTGGCAGGCCCGAATCTTAGGGGCACCGGATAAAGTACCCGCTGGTAGTGCCGCTTTTAAGACATCTAAACAAGTCGCGTCTGGTCTGACTTTGGCCGTTACCTTGGATGAAATGTGGCTGACGTGTGAAAACTGCTTGATGGCTCTGTATTCACTGACTTCTAGCGTACCGAATTCAGCGACCTTTCCAATATCGTTGCGGGCTAAGTCAACAAGCATGTCATGTTCAGCCAACTCTTTTTTATTTTGTAAGAGGCCTTCAACTAATGCCCTATCTTCCGCATCCGTTGCCCCGCGCGGTACAGTACCAGCTAATGGGAAGGATGAAGCGACCCCGTTACGAACAGAAACCAGGGTTTCCGGTGATGCACACGCGATTTCTAAGTCATCGAAATGCATGTAAACCATGTAAGGTGACGGATTAATCGTCCGAAGCAGGCGATAAGTTTGGAGTAGTGACCCGGCAAATGGGGCCTTAAACCGGTTGGACACAACCGCTTGGAAGATGTCACCCTCCACAATATGGTGTTGGATTTTCTCTACGATACGCTCGTAATCTTCTTGGCTAAACAAAGCTTCAAAGTCGCCCACCTCTTGGGCCAAGTCCTCCTCGCGAACAGAATCTGGACGCATAATCAGCTGCTCCATATCCTTCAAGTCTGTAGCCCCTTGGATGTAGTTTTCTTCTAATTTATCGGTTTCAATATTGACGATTAAGACAATCTTTTGGCGGAAGTGGTCAAAGGCAATGACCTTATCCATCAACATGAAATGGTAGTCCCGGAAATTTTCTGGGTTATTTTTCGTTAACTGTAGAGATGGTTCCGTATATTTGATGCAGTCATAAGACAAGTAACCAACCAAACCTCCTGTAAAAGGCGGTAAATAATCAATACTTGGGCTCTTATAACGGTCAAGGATATCGTTCAAGGATGCTAGTGGATCATCTGCTTGGAAGCTTTCTTCATGCTTGCCCTCTTGCACGGTCACTTGGCCGTCTGTTGAGTAGATCGACAAGTTTGGTTTATAGCCAAGAAAAGAATAACGACTCCAGTTATCCTTATTCACCACACTCTCCAATAGGTAAAAGTGGTCGGATTGTTTGCTGATTGTTCTCAGCACTTCGATTGAGGTTGCTACATCGGAAAAAATTTCTAAAGCAATTGGAATAATCGTATGGTCTTTCCCTAACTGTCTCGCCTCTTCTAAACTTGGTTTAATCATTGTCGTACGCTCCTTTTAATTCATTATTAAAATCATAAAATTACGGCTAGTCATGATGATCGGGGCGAAAACAACAGAAAAAGCACCCATCCATGACTAATACAAGTCAAGGACGGGTGCTCTAAAAACATCCGCGGTACCACCTTAAATTTACAGACACTACGCCTGTACGCTCTGCAGGATACTAACATATCCCTCGCAACTGACGTATGCGTCACGTCGCAGAATAATCAGAAGTTTATCTCCAAATACACTTCCTTTAACTGCGCCCTCCGTGGTCCATTTGATGCACTGCGTTGTGCGAGGCTCTCAGTAATCCCCACTCCCTGTAACTGCACGTTACAACGTTATCTCCACTTCATTGGTTTAAAGTTGTTATTCGATTAACTAGAGTATAACGGGACAAGCAAAAAGAAGTCAAGGGTTTTATTAACAAAACATTAAAGAATGGATATTTAAATCATTATATCTTAATTATTCATATCAAATGTTCATTGGGTTCTGTTGCAAAGTTTTAAATAAAGAATAAAATCCCTTACGGTATCTATGATTTAAGCTGGGATTCCCAATAATACCTTGATTTCAGTACAGACCGAAAACCCGAAGAGAGTGCCTTCTTTTCGGGTTTTCTTATATAATCCTCGAATGGCTTCCATGCCTTTAATCGTGGTAGAGGCAGTGCGTAAACTTCGATAGAATTTAGATTTCAGCTATCACTTAACTTAAATGTGATATATACCGTTTCTTCCAAATCAAGCAACAAATTATAAATTAAATGAAGCAACAATAAAAAAGCTAGGTATCCACTAAGGTTGTAGATACCTAGCTTCCTAATTATTTGAAAGTTTTATTTCAATTATAATATTTCCTTTACTCGGCCAACGGTGCCATCTTCTAGCATGACTTTAATACCATGTGGATGGTTTTGAGAGTTTGTCAGGATTTTACTCACAATCCCCTCTGCTAATTTTCCAGATCGTTGGTCCTGTTTTTGAACAATTTTTACCTGGCTACCAATTTGAATATTACTTCTTTTATTACCTTCGTTCATGATGGGCTCCTTTTACAGGTCTCGATTTTTTATAGTCGCAACCATTTGTTTAACCCATTTTATCAGAAGATCATCGAAAAAGGCTAATATTAAAAACAATGGAAAGCCAGTCGCTGTAGCTTTACTAATATCACCAGTGATAATCCCAACAACAAACCAACATAAAATACCGTAGCATAATTATTCGCGTTCTATTTCCAAAATTAAACCTCGATATCAGTCCCCTAACATCCTAGATTTATCTAACTTTTTATAGTTCATTTTTCTCAAATTATTGAAAGCATGATTGTATGTTTTATATCTTAATATATAAAATTGCGAATATAATTTTTGGGATAAAAAAGGCTATAATCTATTCAATTATAGCCTGCATAATATATAAAATTGTTCCTACATCAATCTATCTTTTACTAAGTCATTAAATCGCAGCTAATGCTTTATCTAAGTCAGCTATGATATCATCCACATTTTCAATTCCGATAGACAAACGGATTGTTTCAGGTTTAATACCACCTTCAGCTAGTTCTTCTTCAGTTAGCTGACTATGGGTCATTGAAGCCGGGTGAACCACTAATGATTTAGCATCTCCAACATTCGCTAATAGAGAGAATAATTCTAGATTTTCAATGAATTTAACCCCACCTTCATAGCCACCTTTAACACCAAAGGTAAAGATTGAACCTGCCCCTAGAGGTAAGTATTTTTCTTTTAAGCTATAATATGGACTACTTTCTAATCCCGCATAATCCACCCATTCTACTTTGTCGTGTTGCGCTAAGAATGTAGCCACCTTCTCTGCATTTTCAACATGACGATCCATACGCACATGTAATGATTCTAAGCCTTGAACTAATAACCAAGCATTGAAAGGTGAAATTGCAGCCCCTGTATCTCGTAATAGCGTCGCACGAATTTTTGTCGTATAAGCTGCTGGCCCAAAGGCATCTGCGAAAATAAGATCATTATAAGTTGGATCAGCTTGACTTAAGCCTGTGAACTTATCGTTTTGTTTCCAGTCAAACTGTCCACTTTCTACAATTACCCCACCGATTGAAGTACCGTGCCCACCAATAAATTTAGTTGCTGAATGGACAACGATATCTGCACCATGTTCAATAGGACGCGCTAGGTAAGGTGTTGCAAAAGTATTATCAACGATTAATGGAATACCATGTTTATGCGCTACTTCAGCTAAGCCACTAATATCTTCAATATTTCCAGCCGGATTGCCGATTGTTTCTACAAATACAGCCTTGGTATTGTCTTGAATAGCTTGGTCCACATTCGCTAAATCACTCGTATCTACTATCGTCACATCGATACCGAAGTCCTTGAAAGTATGTTCAAATAAGTTGTGGCTTCCGCCATATAGGTTAGCTGTAGCTACAATGTGGTCTCCTGCTTTAGCTAAAACTTGAATAGCATAAGTAATAGCGGCCATACCCGAAGCGACAGCCAAACCAGCTGAACCGCCTTCTAAAGCAGCCACTCTACCTTCAAAGACGCCCTGAGTAGGATTTGTGATTCGCGTATAAATATTGCCACCTTCTGCTAAGGCAAAACGATTAGCGCCTTGCGCTACATCATCAAAAACATAAGCTGTTGTTTGGTGTAGAGGAACAGCGCGTGACCCTGTTTCATCAATCGTTTGGGCAGCGTGAATGGCTTGTGTCTCAATTTTATAGTCTTTTGTCATAATAATTTCCCCCGATTTTATCATTTTTTTCATCAAAAAAGCTTCCATCCCTTGCTTATGCAAAGGATGAAAGCTACTTCATGGTACCACCTTATTTTAGTATATTATCGCTAATATAAACTCACAGAGTACGCTAAAAAATCATTGTACTCTTTCCCTGTAACGGGGGATTCCGAATAATTCTCACCTATTTTCGGCTTAAACTATTATGCTCCTAGACCATTTTCCCCTAATCCCCTTGACCTACTTCCACCACACATAGGCTCTCTTAGCAAGGGTTATAAAATACTTATCTCATCATCGCGTATTGCATATATCAATTTAGATATATGATAATGTCATTTTGATGATAAGTCAACCTTTTATATTTAATTGTTTTTTCATTTTAAATCTTTTGTTAAGCGTAATTCACTATATTAATAAGATGTAGCACATAACATTTTAAAAATTAGTTTTATACCTTCATCAACTTAATTTCTGCTTACAGGTAAACTCTCCGCAACTTTTACTTACTCATTAAATTACTGCTGATACTTTTTCTAAACCTGTTATGCTTATACTAACAGCTTCGATTCCAAAGGATAAACGGGTTGTTTCAGGCTTTATGAGAAACCTATCATCATAAATACCACCTACAAGTATTATCGACTTAGCTTATTTTTATAAAAATCGTTGGAGTATTTGCTTGGTTTCTTCGTCGTTTAATTCAGATTGATTGGCACTTTGAGAGACTGAATGGATAATATCTCCTAAGTTGATTTGTTGCATCTCCAATTCGACGCTACGTTGCAATTGATCATATTTTTCAGCTAATACACCTTGGATGTTACCGCCTACGATACAGGCAGGTGCTGTTTTCTCATCTACACGGAATATTTGCTGTTCTTCATCAATAGCTTGATAAATATCATAAAAAGAAATCGCCGCTGGTTCTCTACTTAATTTCGGATCGGCCTTTCCTGATTGACTAGTGATCAGGCCGGCCTTTTTTAGGCTACTCATAATGCGTCTAACAGAAACGGGATTAGCATTCACACTTTTGGCAATCACTTCACTAGATAAGTCTGTGCCTTGAAGCATCTCGATATAAACTAGAATATGAATAGCATCACTAAATTTTACTGAATGTTTCATCTGAATATCCCACCTCTTTTCTCTTGACTTATTATAGCACATTCACTATTATTAACCTGTAACTTTAATTATTACAGGTTGAAAAAAGGAGTGTTTATTTATGAAATATTTAGTAACTGGCGCAACAGGTGCCTTTGGTGGCCTCGCATTAGACAAATTAAAAACATTAGTTCCAGTATCAGATATCCACATCTTAGCACGAAGCGAAGAAAAAGCTGCACCACTTGCTGAAGCTGGCTATACAGTACACATCGGCGATTACTTAGATAAAGCATCTTTAAAAGCTGCCTTCACAGGTATTGACCGCTTATTACTAGTTTCATCAGCACCTGGCACTCGTCAAGAAGAACATCAAAATGCAATTGATGCAGCCAAAGAAGCTGGCGTCAGCTTTATCACCTATACAAGCTTCGCCCGTGCAGACCAATCTTCTGCCGACCTAGCAACTGACCACCGTTATACCGAAAAAGCCATCAAAGCATCCGGCATTCCTTTTACAATTTTAAGAAATAACTGGTACTTGGAAAATGAACTACCGCTTGTAGGTGCAGCTTTAAACAGTGGCAAACTATTATACACCGCTGAAAATGGTAAAGCTGGTTGGGCATTGCGTCGCGAATATGCTGAAGCAGCTGCGATCGTTTTAGCTGGCGAAAAAACATTCCCTGAAATCTTAGAACTATCTGGTAAACCAGTAGACTACGCGACTTTAACTAAAGCACTAGCAGAAGCAATAGGTAAAGAAATTGCCCCTCTCGAAACTAACGACGAAGCATTCGTTAAAAATCTAACTGACAATCAATTGCCAGAACCAGTAGCAGGCTTCTTCCTAGCGATTCAAGGAGACATCAAAAACGGTGTATTAGATGTACAATCAGATGACTTTGAAAAAGTATTAGGCAAACCCCTAACACCGCTTGTGGACGCCTTTAAAGAATTACTTCAATAATTTCATATCGTTCTAAAAATCCTTCTTCATAAAAAATCAAAAGACCCTACTAGCTAGCCATAACGGTCACTAGTAGGGTCTCTTTTTTACTACCGTATTGCTTTATAGTCCACATCTGTATAGGAAAAATTAGTAATCAAATTGACTAATTGATCGTAAGTTTCAGGGCTTATTGCCTCCTTAAACCCATCATAATCATTGACATGGACTTTCCCTATACAACACACACAAACTCTAGCAATATGTGCACCTGAACAAGGCTCGTTACGACAGATCACAGCAATATGATCATGTTCTTTAGGATCCCCTGTCTTACTTCTGTAGAAACGAAAATACGGCATAAAACCTAAGGCACCAATTCCACCTACAAATTCACTAAAACTTACGCATTCATCATTAAACATTCAACACACTCCTAGTTATTTTATTCAATAAAAAAAGCACAACGCGACTCGTCGTGCCAATAACTTGGTTAGACTCATCTATCTCTTTCGAGTTGGAATTAGCACCTTGCCAAAGGTAGGTTGCTGAAGCTTCATAGGGCCAGATCCCTCCACTTGCTCTGAATAAGTTGTGTTCTTTAATTGTATACGTATTATACCAGACGTATGGATAGATTTCAAATCGTGATGAAATTCGACAATTAGATTAAGATAAGCAAACTTTTATTCGACTTGATTGTTATTACAATCATGAAGTAAAAATGATGACACTTTTACCCAACGCTAGTTCGACGTTTCAAAACTATCATCATCCATTTGACTTACGGCATATCCTAGCTATCTTCCACATGATAAAACCTCCTAAAGCAAGACTGTAATCCGGCTTTAAGAGGCATCTACAAACCATACTAGTAGTTAGTATAATCATTATTTATTTAAAAACATATGAAGATTTTATATATAAAATCCTATTCAAATACAGTATGTGTTGCTGCACTAAAATTCCCTACTATGTATACTATAATCACTCAGAAAGTTCTGTGACCCACTTTATAGGCTACTGTAGTCTATATTGTAAGTATCCCATTGTGACAAGTCGCCTGCTTCTAAGCCTTTTTTAAACCAGTTTTGTCGTTGCTCAGCAGTACCATGCGTAAAAGAGTCGGGCATCGTATAGCCATAGGCCTTTTCTTGCAAGACATCATCACCAATGTGATAAGCTGCGTTTAATCCTTCTTCAAGGTCCCCTGCTTCCATCCAATCATTCTCAACGACGTTATGTGCCCATACACCCGCAAGATAGTCCGCTTGCAATTCCATCCGTACAGTCCACTGATTTTGTTCAGTTTCACCTACTTCAGACTGAATTTGTCTAACCTGATTGGAAATACCAAGTTGCTGTTGGACATGGTGGCCTACCTCATGGGCGATCACATAGGCCATAGCGAAGTCTCCACCACCACCATAATTTTGAACGAGTTGATTATAAAAATCTAAGTCGATATAAATGGTTTCATCGGTTGGGCAATAGAAAGGTCCAACCTCAGATGTATTATACCCACAAGATGAATTCACAGCATCCTCAAAGATGACCAGGTCTGGATTCTCATATGTATATCCAGCTTCAGAAAAGGCTTGTGTCCAGTACTCTTCGGTATCGTATAGGATAACGGAAACAAATTCAGCCAACTCATCTTCAGTAACTGTGTCACTATCTGTGGATCCAGTCTCTGGCAAACTGACCTGACTATCAGGATTTGCTTGAATTTGCGTATTCGATTCCATCTGTCCTGGTAATTGGACATCTACCTGACTGGTTTGATCGTTTGATTGATTATTGCTTGAACTAGACTGATTGCCACCTAATAAAGATGTCCCTCCAAATACAAAGAATAGAATCAACATTAAGATAATCGAACCGCAACCTAAGCTTCTGCCTCCAGTTGAAGTCCCACGACTACCTGGAAGCTGAATAGGTATTCTTCCTCCGGATCGCCCTTGTCCCAAACCACCTAATCCACCACTTCCGGTGTTTCGACCACGTAAGTCTTTTACATTACCACTACGTTTGCGCCCTTGCCATTTCATGGAAATACCTCCTGACACTTTTCTCCATTATAACATATGTGATATATTCCATAAACAAATGTCATGTAAACGTTCCTCACAATTAAACATAAAAAATCGTCAAAACTAGTGTCACTCGTAAAAATACTGAAGCATCTTTTATTGAACTATTACGGAAAAAACAGTCAATAAAGCAGTAAAGGCGTTGAATATCATCTACACATTCAACGCCTTTATCATTTTCATTAACAGCCTTATATTACCAAGGTTTTAATCAACTATCTTTTCCATTAACATAACTGCTTCAACATGTTTTGAGATGAAATCATAGCTGTCAAAGGGGAATTTCTATTTTCCTTTTTTACCAAATTATCTTTGAGGGGATATATCCACTGTGGGCTTGCGCATGTGGGAAAATATCAGTTCCTTTATCCGATTTGAAAAAATGACTCCGACAGGTTGAAATCTTGTTTGCCCCGAAAAACTTGTCTACTCAGTTTTTATTCCAACAAAGAATGTATCACTTTAACAATGGTCAATCCATAATCAACAAAGAAGCTTTTTTGTTCTTCCGAATAGGTTTTTCTTTCCGATATTGCATCATCTGTGGCATGCCTAAAACAATGCATTTTCTTTCTATAGCTTGTTACTACATCGTTAGAAATATAATCAAAACAAATCGTAGAATAATCAAGTGTAAGAAACTTACCGTTCTTCTTTAATAAACTTTCTATTAAATTTGCTATCTCTGCAAGTTTTTCATCTATACTCATATTATTGAATGATGCTTGTCGGTTTGATATCTCAATAAACTTTTGATTGATTGAATCATCTATATCAACATAGGTTGATTTCTGCTCAAATGTCAACCTTGCAACAAATGTTCTTCTGACAGCATATCGAACAGTCCCATTATCATCATCTCCCTCTGCAATAATTCTGTTCCTAATTTCTCCATAAGTAAAGTCACTAGGTGCAACAGGTGGTCGTGCCAATAATCTAGGAAATTCTTTTATCACATATCCTACTTTGTATAAATAATACGATATGAGATAAAACCAACATTTATTTTCACTACCAGAAAAATCTACATCTGGCTGGCATAATTCTCTAAACTTTATTATCGCTTCCTCTGCATCATACACCTCAAATTCATAATCCTCTACTTCCGTATAACCACTAAATATATTGTAAACATTATTAACGTTCTCAATCGAATCGTAAAAACGATAATGATATTCATCCTTTTGTATATTTTGGAAGTAAAAATCTTTTAACTCCATACTGACACTCCAATTCTTTTGCTCAATTTCGTAGTGCACCTTCAGATAATCATCACTATAAATTCTAATTTATAACGTTACTCGGACTCATTACCGCTCTTTATCTCATCACCATCTGGTAAAGTTCAAAGCTCGATGATACAAGCATTATCCTTAATCAAGGTATTGTATTGCTAAAGCAATTAGGCCAAGCGTATCGCTTAAAAAACTGGAAACGATTCGAAACCACCCTGATTCAAGCGAATCAGCTGAAGATCTCATCAGGATTAAAGCGTGTCTTAAGAACCTTTAGAAAGTATCAGAAACCTATCCACAATTGTTTTGTTTACACAGGTTTGACTAATGGTCCCTTAGAGGGCATCAACAATAAGATTAAAGTACTAAAACGGAATGCCTATGGCTATCGAAACTATAGCCATTTTAGAGACAGAATCTTACTCATGACTCGTCTTTATGAACCCGAATCAAAGAAAAAAGATCAAGCAACGTTATTCGTCGCTTGATCTTAGCATGATCCTTCATCAACCTTATTTGACAAAGAGCCAATTTTTATGCTAGAAAGTTAATTTTAGAATTCACATCATAACGTGTTGATTCAAGTGGTTCTTCGCCTGGTTTACCAATTGAAATTGCCATAATAGGCACGAAACGCTCATTATCAAGGTTTAAAGTTGCAACTAAGTCTTTTGAATTATAGCCTGCCCATGCATTCGCTTCATATCCGTGTGCTCTAGCAACCAATAATAATTGCATTGCTAACATTGAACTGTCTAAGGTAGCATCTTTAATTAAAAAGTCGCGATCAGCTTTCTCATACATTGGTAAAAATGAATTGAAGATGGCGTCTAATTTTTCTTTGGTAATTTTGCCCTCTTCATACACTTTGGTCCAAACTTCGCGATAAACTTTATGTGAGTGAGTATCGCCTAATATAAAGATTGTAACTGGTGCTGTTTCTAATTGGGGATAGTTAAACGGCATCGTGACTGCTTTGACTTTGTTACGAGCTTCTTCATTATCAACGACGACAAAGTGCCATGATTGTAAGTTACATGCGGATGGTGTAATTGTCGCTTCATCTAACATTTCGACGATTTCATCACGACTGATATTTTGACTAGGGTCAAATCGACGGCATGAACGACGATTGAATACGATATCTTTATAGTCATTATTAACATAATCTTTTACTAAAAATTTTTCTCTCATGAAAACACTCTCCTGTTCTTATAAATTAATTTTATCGCAAAGCTAGTGGATTTACAATGAATTTGTGAAAAGTTTAACAATCTATTAAAATAAATATGAGACCAAGCAAGAAGATTTATACTGTGATTAAAATAAAGATTTTTAATGAACTTTTTTGCTTTTATTGAGCGTTTATATTTAGATACAGCAGAGTGGTATTAAGTAACTCCTCGATAACCCTCCTCGGAAGAAGAGCTTCAAGACGGCCTAGGACAAAATAAAAAAAGTCAGTAGAATAAACCCACTGACTTTTGAAATACTCGTTTTTAATGGTTAACGG
>NZ_JBOEQF010000010.1:0-28031 GCF_050689315.1 Aerococcus sp. L_32 | reverse complement strand
GGTTGATTACGCAAAATAGTTTACCAAAGGAGCATGTAAATGCTCCTTTTTAGTTGGTCGATTTTTGTTGATAAAGGACAATAAAGCTTATTGTAACAAGGATAAATCTACCTGAAAAACCAGCTTTTAAGAGTGTATGAAAAAAATGTACAATTTTAGTTCTGTATTGTTTAAAAAGAAAGATGTGACAAATGTTATTTTAATTTAATGTGGTGGACCAAAGCCTGACCAATTAATTTCACCTAATGGGCTTGTTTTGAAAACCACCGTTACTACTAACTTTTGGACACCTAAATGACTAAAATTGTTAGCTAACAATTTTCACCAGGCCGCCTATGTCAGAGTATAATATGTATAAAGACATATTATTTTCAAATTGAAATATCTTTTTATCAAAAAATATGCTATAAAAGGAATAATATTTTTCTTAATTTATTACCGAAAGAGGTAAGGGAAATGAAATACAAGAGACGATTACTCGTATTGGTTACAACGTTTGCTTCAGCAATTTATATTATTTGGCGAATTACGCAAACGATGCCTTTTGGCTTCGGTTGGTTTGCTTGGTTCTGTGCCATTTTCCTAATCACAGTAGAAATCCTAGGATTCTTTGAAATGATTGTCCATTTTTACCAATTATCCAGTCCCTTAAAATTAGGCGATGTCCCCCTTATCGCCGACGAAGAATATCCGCACGTGGATATCTTTATTTCTACTTATAATGAACCCGAAGATTTATTATTTAAAACCGTTAACGGGTGTTTAAACATGACCTACCCCGATTTAAACAAGGTCCATATTTACCTTTGCGATGACGGCAATCGGCCTCAAATGAAGGTTTTAGCCGACCGGATGGGAATCAATTATTTAAACCGTGATACCCATGAACATGCCAAGGCCGGAAACCTAAATGCGGCCATGGACAGAACGACATCACCTTATATCGTGACCTTTGACGCCGACATGATTCCAAGACGGCAATTTTTAATTCGAACCATACCTTTCTTCGTCGTGGATGACAATATAGGCTTTATCCAAACGCCACAAACTTTTTATAATCCTGACTTATTTCAATACAATTTGTACGCTGAAAAGTTAACCCCAAGCGAGCAAGACTATTTTTACCGTGACGTGCAAATTATGCGAAACAAATCCAATTCAGTTATCTATGGTGGAACCAACACTATCCTATCAAGACAATCCTTAGTTGATGCCGGTGGCTTTTTTACAGGGGTAATTACCGAGGACTTTGCGACAGGTATCAATATCCAAAGTGAGGGCTACCAATGTTACGCCATCGATGAACCCTTAGCGGTTGGGATGGCGCCAGAAGATTTGAAGAGTTTGATCAACCAACGTAAACGATGGGCTCGTGGCTGTATTCAAACTGGAAAAAAGGTCAATATTCTCTTCAAGAAGGGCTTATCGCTAGCTCAAAAGGCTTCTTACATGACCTCAATTACCTATTGGTTAGGTCCTTTAAAAGAATTTGCTTATGTCATGGCACCTTTACTATATGCCTTGTTTAATGTCATTATCGTAAAAACAAACCTACTTGAAGTGTTAATTTTCTGGTTACCTATGTATCTCTTGAATAATTACACACTTAAAAAATTATCCGGCAATATCCGGTCAACCAGTATCACTTATATTTACGACATGATTATGTTTCCGTCCCTGATGCCTGCGGTTATTTTAGAAATCCTAGGTATTTCACAGACCACTTTCCAGGTAACCCAAAAGGATGGAAAACAAAAGGCTGGGTCTGAAAGTGCCGCTTTTCGCCGGAAAACCATTATGCCACATTTAATATTAGCCATTGCTAGTGCGATTGGGATTGTGATTGCCATTCACCAAACCTTTGCCACGCAGTCAGAAGCCTATGTCATGATCCTATTTTGGTTGTCGGTTAACTTGTACAACTTGACTATGGCGGTCCTGTTTATGATTGGCCGTCCTGCCAAGCGGAAATTTGAACGGTTTGTGGCTGAAGTAGACTGTCTCATCACCTTTGAAAACCGGGTTATCCGGGCAAAAACCTATGATATCGCAGAAGAAGGCCTGTCTTTCCGATTAGATTATCCAGAATGGCTACCTAACGATGAGGATGTGATCATTCAAGTAAAAACCCCCTATTACGAAACAACCCTAACTGGTAAGGTCAAGAACGTCTTTCAAAATGGTCACCAGTGGCAGTATGGTTTATATATTCAACCTGTGAGCCCAGAAGCAGCGGCAGAATGGCTGCAGATTATCTATGATAGAGAGCATACCTTGCCGAAATTTATCGGTAACGATTACTCAAGTTTGAACGCTCTAGCCGTTAACTTGCGCTCTCATATGGTCAAGAATACCTATTACAGCCGGTCTTTACCGCGGATTATAGTGGATGACCGGGTCCAGACTGACTTAGGACAAGAACTTTACCTACATGATTTCAACTATCAATTTGTTACACTTGATGCCATGGGCAAAATGGTACTCCCTGAGCAAACCACCTTATTGTTTGGGGGACTAGAGGTGTATTGTCAGCTGATTAACGAACAAGACAATCAAGTTGGGATCTACCAAATCACAAATGCCAAGGATTTAATCGCTAATCCAATGCTACGGCCAATCGTGTCCACTTGGATTGAACGCAATCAACAAGAAGCTATGGAAGCAGATGAATTGGCCCATGTCATGCAAGATTATTTTGTCGAACGAGAGCAACTATATTAGGGAGGGATTTGTATGAATAAGTACCATAAGCGCTTAACACCGGTTGTCCTTTTCCTATTATTATGGGCCAACTATCAAGTCCCCAAAGCTGTTGCTGAAGAAACCAGCTTACAGGTCCAAAATCTTGACTCTTGGGATAATGGGGTGGATTTTTCAGCTGAGAATAATGGTTCAGACCGCATCCGTCTAAAAGCTAGTCGGGCAGATGACGCCGAAGGGACCACCGCGTCGCTATTTTTGTATGAATTTGGCGAATGGGACATGGCCGACTTTGCAGCAATTACGATCAATATTGACAATCAAGGTGACCAGGATTTTCCCTTAAATTTGTCACTTAATCAGGGGGAAGATGGCCAATCATATACTGTAGCAGCCGATCAACCAGGCTGGCTCATCAAAAGGCAGGATGGCCAAGTCCTCTCCACCCTAGTGCGTGACACAGGCTTTATAATCCCAGGAAATTTTTCAGGAACCCTATACATTCCCTTCACATCATTTAATGGTGACGGGATTCCAGACGATATCTCAACGATTGGCCTAAATTTCTTCCTTGATGAAGACAGCCATGTAGACGCCATCTTTTCCAACGCCCAGCTCTTAGAAACGTCTGAAACAACCGATTATACCTTTATCGAAATTGATGGGGAAAATGCATTACAAGTTCCAATCCAGGGTGAAACCTTGATAAACTTCACCGCCAAGTCTGACCAGGATGATGCGCATATCACCTTTGCCCTGCAAAACCCAGTTGACGGAGTAGCCATTTCAGAATCTGGGGTCTTGACGGCCAATGCTAGCGCCAATCCAGAGGACACAGTGATGGTCGTCGCAAGAGATGACCAAAGTAATATAGCTGCTATGATCACTGTAAATCTTCAAGAAATGACTGCGGACCAAGTTGACCAAGCCTTGCCACTACCATCACAAGTGGATACCTATACCAGTAAGTGGATTAAAAACCTTATAGACTATACCTGGTTAATCCGCCTGCTAGTGATTATCTTGATATTATTTGTCTGTGAAATCATCGGACGATGGATCCAAGCCAATAATAAATATACTAGAGACAGTCAAGCACTGGCAGACCGTGCAATCAAATGGAAGAGGAGGATAAAATAATGGCTTTTTCAAGTACCATCTTTTTACTTTATTTCTTCCCACTTGCCATTATCCTGTACTTGGCATCTGCCTTTTCAAAGACCCTACAGAACACAGTCCTCGTAGCTTTAGGTTTATTCTTTTATGCCTGGGGCCAAGTCCAGTACCTATATTTACTAATACTCACTATAGTGGTCGATTATCTGCTTGGTTTGTGTTTGCAACTTTTTGCCAAACACCAAATTATCCGGAAAAGTATTTTCGTTCTTGGACTCTTCGCCAACATTGGGCTATTAGTAGGAGCAAAATACATTCCCTTCTTATCTTCAACAGTCAATCGATTGTCTCAAGGGGTGGTTCCAATTTATGAGTGGATTTTCCCAATTGGTATTTCTTTCTATATCTTTTCAGGGATTTCCTACCTGATTGATGTTTATAGTCACAAGGCACCTGTAGCCAAAAATCCCATCTCACTAGCCCTATATTTCACTTTCTTCCCCAAATTGATGCAGGGGCCGGTAATGAAATACCGAGACTTTTTCCAGCAAGATTACCATCGAAAAGTCACCCTACAAGGGATTTCTGATGGGGCCTGCCGCTTTATCGTTGGTTTAAGTAAGAAAGTTATTATTTCTAATCAAATGGGGATTGTAACGGACCGAATCTTTGAAATTAACCGGATGGAAGAGATGTCATTGGCCTTGGCCTGGTTAGGTATTATCGCCTACGCCTTGCAAATTTTCTTCGACTTTGCCGGTTATTCTGACATGGCCATTGGTTTAGCGCGAATTTTTGGGTTTGCCTTACCAGAAAACTTTAACTATCCCTATATTTCTAAATCGATATCCGAATTCTGGCGTCGTTGGCACATTACCCTAGGTGCATTCTTCAGGGAGTATGTTTATTTTCCACTTGGCGGTTCTCAAAACGTTAACTTGGATACCATCGTCAGAAACCTAGCTGTCGTTTGGATTTTGACTGGTCTATGGCACGGTGCCAACTGGACCTTCCTTATTTGGGGGATGTGGAATTTCATTTTTATCGCCATTGAACGGATTACTGGTTTTGACAAAATGGCGATCGCACCTGGATGGAAGCATCTTTATGCAAGCTTAGTTATTCTGCTTGGTTGGGTTCTCTTTAGATCGTCCTCTATTTTAGAAGCGGGTTCTTATTATTCAGCCATGTTCAACTTTATACGCTACCCTCTCATCAATGACTATTTCTGGCTATTCTTAAGAGAATTCCTCCTATTCTTTAGTCTAGGGATCCTCTTCTCCATGCCAGTTGCACCGATGATCAATAAGTGGTTCAAGGAAGGAATTCATATCCGCATCTTTGCTTCACCCAATAAAGTCTTTCCCATTCATTATTTGACCGAGCATCCACGCTTGGAATGGGTATTCGACTTGGCCTATCCATTTGCCATGTTATTACTGTTGATCGTGTCATATATTTATTTGGTAAATGGGTCTTACACATCCTTTATCTATTTCCAATTCTAAGGAGGGATACACATGATGTCTCAATTCATTAAAAAAGCTGTCACGGCAGTCGGATTCTTCATTTGTATCTTCGCCATGGGCTTTAACAATATTAAAAACAATTACCAGGAATTTGAAGATTCCATCACTGGTTATTTTTCCAGTAACCCAGAAGATCGGACGTCTTTAGAAGACTACTTTGTCCAAGTGAATGACTTTATGAATGAAAATACCCCGTATCGGGACAGTTTTTTTGAAAGTTACGGTTACCTGCAAAGACTTATGTTGAGAAATGAGGTCAACAATTTTACCGTGGTTAAAGCAAAAAATAACCAGCTCTACTATACCTATTTTACGACTGAAGCCAACGAAACTAGTGAACTAACCAACCGAATGGACAAGTTTGCTACAGCGGCTAGAGAGACTGGTGCCCAAGTACTCTACCTGATGACTCCAGACAAGTACGAACGAGGCTATACCCAGTTTGAAACCGGCATGCCTTACAACTATGCCAATGAAACGGCTGACCTTTTTTTGGCTGAACTGTCTGATAAAGGCATCGATTATATTGATTTCAGGCAATTAATGACTGACCAAGATATGCGGATTGCAGATGCTTTCTACCACACTGACCACCACTGGAAGATTGAAACCGCCTTTTGGGCCTTCACCCAATTAACGGATACATTGGTGAATGACTACGGGCTTGAATTCAATGACCAAGAAATGGCGACAGATATCAACAATTACAATAAAGTTGAATATAAAGATAGCTATCTAGGATCTATGGGTCGGAGTGTTGGGCGCTTATATACTGATCCGGAAGATATTTCGATTATTTATCCGAAATTTGCTACTGATTATTTTGTCTATGAACAATCAGGGGATACGGAAATTTCCCGGGAAGGGTCTTTTGAAGAAGCTATTTTAAACAAGGAAATCTTAACTTCAGATGACGGGATTTATGCAGCAACGTCAGATAAGTATTTTACTTATATGGATGGGAATCCTGCAGTTGTCCAGGTCTTAAACAATAACAATCCAGAAGGAGCCAAAGTTTTGTTCGTTAAAGATTCCTTGATTGTACCCGTGGCGTCATTTTTCGCTCAAGGGGTGGGGGAAATGACCTTGGTAGACCCGCGTTATTATGGTAGTTCGATAGATGAATTAATGGCAGAAGGTGACTACGATTATGTCTTTGTGACCTTCTCGCCGCAGAACTTAATCGAAGAATTCTTTCCATTTGGCCAAGACGAAGAGGAGGTTGCCTCATGAATGAAAAATATGCTTTTAAAAGAAGCTGGTTCGGGACCTACAAAATAGCAAATGTGCAGGCATATCTAGATGACTTGTACATTGAAGTGGAGCAGACTTTTGGTGATATGACCCGTGAAATGAAAGAACTGCAACAAGAAAACGAGATTTTACGGCAATATATCACGGAGGATTCCTTCTTAAGAGACCAAGTTGTCTTACCGGATGTCAGGACTTTTAACGAAGACGATTGGACCATGCTCCCCCTAGGCTACTTTAAAATTACCGATAATGGGTCCTTACTTTCTAAAGACGTAGACCCGGATCATAAAGACAAGTCATTAATGACATTATTGACAAAGGGGGATAACCAGCAAGTTGAGGATGGCTTTTTGGAAAATAAATCCGAATCTTCAACAATTACATCGGTTGAAGAAACACTGCCAAGTGGCCAAAGTCTTGACAAAAGTCACGCGCAAGTTTTAACAGAACCGGCACCAATTGCTAACCACCAGGCAACCACAACAGCTGACAGCCAAATAGCCAGTCAATTGGCTGCTAAAGATACTACAATCGATAGTCTTCAAGCAGAGATTACAGCACTCAAACAACAAGTGGCTTATTTAGACGGCCAAGCAGACTTCGCCAATGACTTACTGCGAGACGTCTACAAGTCATAAATGCCAACAAGCGACAAGTAGAGGGATTGATGTTAGTATTACGATGACATCAATCCTTTTTCGTTGGCTGAGTCTCCAATAATAAAGGACTATAATACAGGTTTGATTGAATGCAATCATGTATTTCTAAAGAATACAATAGATAGAAATATGTGGAAATAGGTAGATTTACCATCGGAATCTCGTATAATAAAAAGAAACGATGAATACAGAAGGTGTGAATAGATTATGACAGATAGAGTTGCTGGTTTACCTTATACAGCTGTATATAAGGGGCTAAATTTAATCCTTACGCAAGATACAGATATTGTGCCAAATATTGTCGGCCACGGTGGGATTGGGAAGTCCCAAATGGTGCGTGACTTAGCCAAACATAACAGTTTTGGTTATTTTGAAATTACCTGTTCATTACTGCAACCTGGTGATTTGACCATGCCAGTTCCTAAAGAAGACCATATCCAGTACTATTTAAATCCTCAAATTCAAGGGGCCATTGCAGAAGCAGAAGCCAATCCAGACCGCAAAGTGATTCTTTTCTTGGATGAATTTAACCGGCCAATCGCCATGGTGCAAGGGGAATTGATGAACCTGGTCTTACAAAGAAACTTGATGGGCCAAGCCTTACCGGATAATGTGGTGATTATTACCGCAGAAAACCCGTCTAGTGATGTGGAAGGTTTTGAGAACACTTCATATGCTACAAACGCCCGTGACATGGCCATTAACGACCGGACCATGCGGATTCGAATGGGGGCCAACTTGGAAGATTGGCTTACCTCTTTTGCCAAAAAGACACGCACAAGTAATCCAGGTCGGACCATGATCCATCCCTTAATCACTGAATTCTTGCAGGCTGATGGCCGTCAATATTTCATTGTCATTGATGAAACAAGAGATAAAAACCCAACTCCACGTGCCTATGAACGCTTATCTAACCTCCTATATGCTTTTGAAGATGCGGGTCATGATATTTATCACCTAACGGATGACTACCTTGAATTCTTGATTGAAGGAATCGAGGGGAATATCGGGGACGAAGCAGGTCAAGTTTTTGTGACCTTCTTGAGACAGCAACAAACAGATTTTATTAAACCAACGGAAGTTGTCCAAGCGCAGGGGACTGAGTTAGACCAAGCCATACTTGACCGCTACCAAGCGATGCCAATCGTGCGTCGTAAACGGGTAATTGAAGATTTAACGGATTATATCGTTAACCAACCGAATTTAATCGAAGACAAGCATCTAATCAGCCGTTATACAGATATTTTCGTCGCTTCTGAACCGGATGAAATTTATATTTTAATCAAACGAATGCATGACGGGCCGGCTGATTCAGCTATGGCGCACTTCTTCAAGGCCTTGAACCAACATCCTGACTTTGTGGAGAAAACGTTTGACATCACTATGGCTGTGAACGCCAACCAATAGACAATAATCAGGAAGAAAGAGGGTGCCTAAGTGAGTGAGAATGCATTATTTTCCGCCTTTGAATTTGAAAATATCGAGTCGACCTTTAGGAAAATGAGAATCGCTTATATAACCTTTCTAAACCATGGTCAATACGAGGACTACGAGAAATTTGCTGACGCCCAAAATCAATTGTTGGGGATTTTGACGGCCACCCTTATGAACAATCAAGACTCGCAAAAGGGGGCAAGAGATGTACTTTTTGCGGGGATTCTCTTCCATACCGACCGGGAGATGAATGGGTCACTAGCAAAGCCCATTACCATTGGTTTCCGTGGCTTAGACCTGGTCATGACCATTAATCCAATCCTATTCTACCTTTATTATGAAACGCCTGAGGGGATGCTAGCGGCCATTAGACAGATGTGTTACCACGTTTTATTTGGCCATATCGTTGAGTATGATTGGGCTTTTAAAGATGAGGAGTCAGCTAAAGTCATGAGCGTGGCTATGGAAGCTGAGGTGAACCAGTATGTGGATGGCCTACCTGATACGGTGGTGACCTTGAAATGGGTCAAGCATATTACGGAAAATAGACTCATTTTGCCTAAAGCAGGGAGCTTGTACTATTATAATGAGTTAAAAGCGGTCAAAAACGACCCGAAAAAACAGGGGCACAACCGAACAGAATCGACCTTCAATAAGATGCTTGGATCTGGGCAAATGGACGACTTGTACAGCCAATTAACCGGTAATTTCGATCCTAATAAGGCGGAAGAATTGCGGATTGACTCGGCCAAGCAATTGAAAGAGGAAATGAAAAACAACCGGACCATGCAACCTATTACACCTAATAGTCAGCATGCGGACTTATATCGGAAGTTGATGAATGGTTTAATTAAAGATTCTTACAGTCAAATGACTGAAGAATTACGATTAAAATTATCAAGTGAAGTGAAAGTCAGCATCGATCAAATTACTAAGCAACGGGCCTTAAACTGGCGGGATGTGATTAAACGAGGCATGGGGACGTCATTAGTGCCTTATAAAATGTCTAAAAACCGGATGAATAGACGACAGCCGCATCGAGTGGATTTACCAGGTCGTGTTTTAGATACGGCTAGTCGATTAGTGGCATTCTTTGATACCTCAGCTTCACAAAATGAGGAGGCTTTAGCATATTCGCTAGGTGAATTGGCCAACATTCAAAAGACCTTGCATGCAGAAGTGTGGGTTGTTCATGTGGATACGACAGTCCAATACGCCAAACCCTTATCCTTCCAGTCTTTGAAAGATATGGCATTTGCGGGTCGCGGGGGGACTTCTTTCGCTCCGGCCTACCAGTGGCTACATGAACAAGGCTTTACCGATGAAGATACGGTAGCCGTTTATTTCACAGACGGCTATGGAGATGATGATTTTGAACGATATGGGTTCACGAATATGTATTGGATTCTAACAGAAACTGAAGTGGGCGACCCATCTCCTTTATCTACGGATGGTGAAGGTAAGGTCTTATACCTGAAAGCTGATGAACGATATAACCGCCATATCTTGCGCCATCATAAAAATGCGCCAATCAATCACCAGCAAAGTGATCATATTTAGGAGAGTTATATGGATACTATAAAAATCAAAAAAGCTTTAGTTAAGGCCCAAATGGGTGACTATACTGCTATGGTGAAAGATATCCCCTATGCCACCTTTAAACAGTTGCATATTCCCTTTCAATTTAATTTCAAACAAATTGACGAAGAAATCGCAGCTTATATTGTAGCGAATGGCTATTTAGAGATGTTTCCAAGTCAGATGAACCAACTAAACCTCTTACAAAAAGGCAACCATTTTAGACTGGAAACAGGGATTCCAAGTGATAAGGACGCCCAATTTCTAGCCAATGCATGGGCAAAATACGAAATCATCAAGCGGGCTGACTTAGCCAATACAGCTAAAGAATCCATGATTAGCCGCACGGGTAGCCAAGTATCCATGTGGGATAAATTAATCGGCCAAGATATACCAGAATTAAAAAATCAGCAAAAAGCATTATTAGCAGAATTTGCATGAATACTCGTGTAAAAATACTAACGAATATAAAAGCTGACTAAAGCATGTCAGATTGGACGTGCACTTTGTCAGCTTTTCTGTCTATAATTTTGGGTTGCATTTCAATTTACCTTGGCGCATGATGGAGGTAAGAATATGATGAGTGAGGGGAAGCAGATGGAAAAGCAAGACAGCTTAAAATCGATTGTTTTCGAGCGTCAAAAATTTGATCTCAATCACATCCGGGAGATGCATACCTTATATATTGAAGATTACCCAATTGTCTATATCCTACATCAAAATAAAGAGACGAATTCTCGGCCTAAAGCCTATATCGGCCAAACAGTTCATGTCCACAACCGGATGCGGGACCATTTAAAAAATAAGGCACGAAAAGACTTAACAGACGCCTTGTTTATTGGCCACCAGGCCTTTAACCAGTCAGCGACCTTTAATATTGAAACTAATTTAATTAACTATTTTATAGCGGACAACCAATTTTCCTTGCAAAATGTGAGTCAAACAGCCAACTTGTCCATGCACAATTATTATCAAAAAACCTTATATGACGATGATTTATTTGAGGACATCTGGGAATCCTTACGGCATGAGGGTTTGGCCAGGGAGACGACTGATAACCTTAAAAATCGAGATATCTATAAATTATCGCCCTTTAAAACCCTGTCTGAACCACAGCGGGCATTAAAAGAAAATATCCTGAATTATTGCAAGCGGGTGATGCAGGATATTCGCCAAGAAAAATCCGTCAAAAAGAAAATCTATGTCATTCACGGGGAAGCTGGAACGGGTAAGAGTGTCATTTTGTCATCCTTATTCAATACCTTACAAGAAGAGGCTCGGCAAAGTCATTCCGTATTGGCGGGGACTAAAAACTTCTTATTGGTCAACCATTCGGAAATGTTGAAAACTTATCAGCAAATTTCAGAATCACTGCCTTATCTGAAGAAGAAGGATTTCGCTAAACCGACCACTTTCATCAACAATCAAAAAATCGAGCAAGCGGATATTGTCTTAATTGATGAAGGTCATTTGTTGTTGAGCCAAGCGGATCCCTACAACAATTTCTACGGCGAAAACCAATTAGATGCCATCATGGACAAGGCCAAGGTTGCCATCCTAATTTTTGATGAAAAGCAATATTTGAAGGTCAAGAGTAAGTGGCAGTCGGACGATTTAAAGTCTATTTTGAAGAAATACGACGCCGAAGAATACCATTTGACCGACCAGTTCCGTATGAACGCCTCACCAGCAATCATGAATTGGGTGAATGATTTTGTTGGGCAAAAAGTGACGCCACTTCCGCCTTCTGACGACCACTTTGAATTCAAGGTCTTCAACGATCCAACTGCCTTCAAAGATTATATCTATCAAAAGAATGCGGATAAGGGACTGTCACGAATTGTGTCCACCTTTGATTTCGCCCATAAGAAGAATGGCGACGTCTACCTAGTGGACGAAGCCGGCATCAACCTACCTTGGAATACAACCGATAGTAAGGTGACCTGGTCAGAGCGGCCAGAAACCATCAATGAAGTCGGGTCCATTTACACTGTCCAGGGCTTTGATTTAAACTATGTGGGGATTGTCCTTGGACCGTCGATTGATTACGATTTTGAGACCGAAAGATTAACCATCGATCCAAGCAAGTATCAAGATACGGGTGGTTACAGCGGTGCTAATCGTTTTGCCAGTCACAAAGAGGCCATGGCTGCTAAAGAGCAGATCATCTTGAATTCAATCAACGTCTTGATGAAGCGGGGAATATACGGCTTAGCCATCTATGCGGTTAATGACAATTTGAAACGGAAATTACAGGACGTGAGAGTGGAGGCAATGCAGGATGACATCTAGTATGGACAAGGTCAATCAATTCCGGGATGAGCGGAACTGGCGACAATTTCACAATGAGAAGGATTTAGCCCTATCAATCACCTTGGAAGCGTCGGAATTACTGGAAATCTTCCAGTGGAAAACGGCAGCCGAGGGCGTTGAGGATTTGGACGCTATTAAAGACGAGTTAGCGGATGTGCTGATTTATGCTTATATGTTGGCGGATAATTTAAACTTGAATGTCGATGACATAATCGAACGAAAGCTGATTAAAAACAATGAGAAATACCCGGTTGAAAAAAGCCGTGACAACAACAGTAAATATACAGAATTGTAAACAAAATCGCGACCAGCTTCATTCAAGACTGGTCGCGATTTTATTTGTAATTTTATTTATATAAAAGTGTTTATTTTGCCAAGCCTTTATTGCCTTTGTATAAAGTAATGATGGTCCAAACGAGTAAGGATAGGATGAAAGCCATAGTTAAAATAACTAGGGCATGGGCTAGGAAAATTTGCCTAGCTGTCGGGTCGTCGCCAAAGAAGGATAAGATTTCATCCGGTAAACCAAGCATGTTTAAAACTGTTAGTCCAATGACAGATACCCAACCTAAAAATTTGACGATAAGGGTATTCTTAAAGCGGTGACCCATATCTCTTTCAGAGTCGGTAATCATGAGTAAAGGAATAATTGAAAATGGTAGGGCAAGGGCTAAGAAGACTTGGGAATTGTTCATCAAGTTATTCAAGGCGATATGCTCTTCGACAGTCCCTTTTTGGCTAGTATACATGACACTCAATACGACAGGGATAATGGCTATTAAACGGGTCATTAACCGACGAGCCCAAAGCGGTAATTTCAGTTCAATAAAACCTTCCATAATTACTTGACCGGTTAGGGTACCCGTAATAGTTGAATTTTGACCGGAAGCAAGTAGGGCTACGGCAAATAATGTGGCCAATACACCTTTTGAGGCTAAATCCGCTAAGACAGAATTGGCCATAAATTCTGGATTAGACAAGGCTTCATATAAACCAAAGAATGACGGGTCTTGAACGACGCCAGTTTTGAAAACTGCTGCCCCCATCACAAGTAGTAAGGCATTGACGATAAAGGCGAGTCCTAATTGAATGTTAGCGTCCCACATGGTAAACCGTACTGCAACCGCCACTTGGTCTTGGTTATCGTGGTCTATTTTCCGACTTTGTGAAATAGCGGAATGCAGGTACAAGTTGTGAGGCATGACGGTTGCACCGATAATGCCTAGAGAACCAGCTAAGGGTGTCATCCCGTTCACTGCTGGACTTGTTTGAAGGACATCGCTGGTTGGGACAAAGGATGCGATAATGGCTGACCAAGTGGGATTTGATAAGGCCACTTGGTAAACAAATACGAATAGGATAACAAAAATCAAACAAACGACAATGGCTTCAATCTTCCGAAATCCAATGTGGGTAAGTAATAATAGGAGCAGGACATCGAAGACCGTAATCAAAACAGCGATGAGTAAGGGGATATTGAATAGGAGGTACAAGGCAATGGCTGCCCCAATAACTTCTGCAATATCAGTTGCCATAATCGCCAATTCAGTAATAATCCATAAAATAAAAGCTAGTTTTTTATCAGTCCGTAGGCGGATGGCTTGGGCCAAATCTTCTTGGGTGACAATCCCTAGTTTGGCTGCCATATATTGGAGTAGCATGGCCACGAGTGATGATAATAAAATTACAGACATCAGCATGTATTGGAAATTTTGCCCCCCAGTAATGGAAGTTGACCAGTTACCTGGATCCATATAACCGACGGCAACTAGGGCACCTGGTCCGGAATAAGCTAAGAGTGTCCGCCAAAATCCTTTGCCGGTTGGGACTTCAACTGTTCCGTTTATTTCACTTAATGAAAGATTGCTGATCTTTCTTTTATTTTCTATACTTGATTCTTCTACCATGGGCTACCGACTCCTTTGAAAATTTCTTTTGCAAATAGAGTATACGCCTATAAAAGGCAAAGGTAAATATAAAAATAAGGTTAACCTAAAATGAATACATAAGAAAACCACAAATGGTTAGGTGATGGCTTGGCTAGCTAAACTTTCTTCACCTATATAGACAAGGGCCATACTCGTACAAGTCGCCAGATATGTGGTAAAATAACAGAGATTAGGAAAAGTGAAGGGATGACCTTTTTGTCACGACCTTATACGTAAAAAGTGAAGTAAAAAAGATAACGTAAAAAAGATAAAGCGAGTGAATCCAAGATGCCTCAAAAAACCAAACAAACGCCTATGATGGAACAATATAATGAAATGAAAGGCCAATATCCGGATGCCTTTTTGTTCTTTCGTCTAGGTGACTTTTATGAAATGTTTAATGATGATGCCTTAAAAGCGGCCCAAATTTTAGAAATTACCTTAACCTCGCGCAATAAAAATGCGGAAGATCCAATCCCTATGTGTGGGATTCCTTACCATTCAGCCAGCGAATATATTAAAACCTTGGTCAGCCAAGGTTATAAGGTAGCGATTGCTGAACAATTGGAGGACCCCAAATTAACCAAGGGCATGGTCAAACGTGGTATTGTTAAAGTCTTGACACCGGGGACCTATATGAATGACAGCATTGGCATGGTTGAAAACAACTACCTTTCTGCCCTAGATTACGTTAACGGCCAATACGTTTTAGCCTTTTCAGATGTGGGTACTGGGGAATTAAAAGTGACTACGCTTGACGACTTTAATGCTGTTTTGACAGAATTTGCCCAATTACAATCAAAAGAATTGGTTGTTTCCCAAGCTGTACCAAAAGACCAGGTAGAAGAATTACAACACCTACAATCCTTCACCTTATCACCTTTTGAGTTGACAGCTGAAGCAAGGGCGAAAACAAGAGAAAGTTACAAGCAAATCCTAGCCGACATTTCTGATGACCAGGAATTGAATGGACTCTTATTACTATTGACTTATGTAAATTCTATGTCCCACCAAGCAATTGACCATTGGCAGGCGGCGACCCACTATGAAGTAGCGCATTACCTCCACATGGACTACTATGCCAAAAGTAATTTGGAATTAACCGAATCAGTTAGAACCAAGAAACGGCAAGGGTCCTTGTTAGCCTTCTTAAATAAAACAGAAACGGCTATGGGCTTTCGTTTACTAAAAAATTGGTTGGATAGACCACTGATTTCCCTGCCGGCAATTGAACGTCGTCAAGCTCAAATTGAAGATTTGATCGAACATTATTTCCAACGTCTTGAAATTAAAGACCTATTACACGGGGTGTATGACTTAGAGCGGTTAGTGGCAAAAGTAGCCATGGGGAACGTTAACCCTAAAGAATTACTACAATTAAACCAGTCACTATGTCGGGTCCCAGGAATTATTGACACCGTTGACCAAATTGCAGCGGATAATGAAGATGAAAGTGTATGGGCCAATATCCAAGGGCAAATTACGGACTTACCTGAATTGACAGCGATGATTTCAGCGGCAATTAAGGAAGATGCACCGGCGACTTTAAAAGATGGAAATGTCATTGCGGATGGCTTTAACCCGCAATTAGACGAATACCGGGATGCCATGCGTAACGGCCAACAGTGGGTTGCCCAATTGCAGGCAGATGAACGGGCCAAAACGGGCATTAAATCCCTTAAAGTTGGCTATAATAAGGTCTTTGGTTACTATATCGAAGTGACAAAAGC
This sequence comes from Aerococcus sp. L_32, assembly GCF_050689315.1. Classification (NCBI taxonomy): domain Bacteria; kingdom Bacillati; phylum Bacillota; class Bacilli; order Lactobacillales; family Aerococcaceae; genus Aerococcus; species Aerococcus sp. L_32. Next base: position 11,790 of record NZ_JBOEQF010000010.1, on the reverse strand, counting down.
CAACCTACATTTACTTGAAGAAGGCCGTTATGACCGCAAGCAGACCTTAACAAACGCTGAACGGTTCATCACACCCGAACTTAAAGAAGTAGAAGCAAAAATTCTTGAAGCGGAAGAACAGTCACAAGTCCTTGAACACCAACTTTTCCAAGCCGTTCGTGAAGAAGTGAAGCGTCATCAAGCGACTTTGCAGGCGATTGCGAGTACAGTAGCAACTATTGATGTGCTTCAGTCTTTAGCGGAAATTTCAGAAACCCACCAATACGTGAAACCACAATTTATGACCGACAAACGTGACTTGTACTTGAAAGAATCAAGGCATCCGGTGGTTGAAGGGGTCATTGGCCAAGATCGGTTTGTGCCCAATGACATCGTGATGGATCCTGAAACAAGCATTTTGATGATTACAGGACCAAATATGTCCGGTAAATCAACTTACATGCGGCAATTGGGATTGATTGTCATTCTGGCCCAAATGGGGTCTTTTGTACCAGCTAAAGAAGCCCGTTTACCGATTTTTGATAAGATTTTCACCCGGATTGGGGCGGCAGATGATCTTTTAGCAGGTCAGTCGACTTTCATGGTGGAAATGATGGAAGCCAATCAAGCCTTGCAGCACGCCACCGATAATTCCCTATTATTATTTGATGAATTGGGACGCGGAACGTCTACTTATGACGGAATAGCCTTGGCCCAAGCTATCTTGGTCTATATCCATGACCATTTCGATGCGAAAGTTCTTTTTTCAACGCATTACCACGAACTTACAGCCCTAGATGAAAGCTTAGCACGCTTAGCCAACATTCATGTTGGGGCCAGTGAAGAGGACGGGGAATTAGTCTTCTTGCATAAGGTATTTAACGGTGCAACGGACAAGTCTTATGGGATTCATGTAGCCAAATTGGCCGGCATGCCGGGTGAATTATTGCAGAACGCCCAAGTGGTCTTGCAAGAACTTGAAGCCCACAATTTAAATGAAGTCAATAAGGACCAACAGCTGTCATTATTTGATGTGGTCCAAGAAGAAAGGCCAACGAAACCGGTAGATAATAGGCCAGTGGATGCAGGCAGTCAAGCAGTGATCGCCCAATTGAAGGCTGAAGATATTTATAACTTAACACCGATTCAGGCCTTAAACTTCTTAGCAGAATTAAAGAGCCAATTATAAAGGATGATGTAAATGGCGATACAAGAATTACCCATTCAAGTAGCCAACCAGATTGCAGCGGGAGAAGTGGTTGAACGACCAGCCTCTGTGGTAAAGGAACTTGTAGAAAATGCGATAGATGCCGGCGCCAGTGAGATTGCAATTCATATTAAGGAAGCTGGTTTGCGGTCGATTCAAGTAATTGATAATGGTAGAGGGATTGCCGCTGACCAGGTTGGATTGGCCTTTAAGCGGCATGCAACTTCAAAAATATATAGTTCAAATGACCTGTTCAGAATACGAACACTTGGTTTTAGAGGGGAAGCTTTGCCTTCTATCGCTTCTGTTTCTGAAGTAACTATGAATACTTCGGATGGGGAATCATCAAGTGAAATTTACTTAAAAGATGGCGGTATTATAGACCAGAAGACATCTGCATTGCGTCGAGGTACATCTGTATTGGTAGAGAACCTCTTCTACAATACGCCAGCCCGTTTGAAATATTTGAAGAGTTTACAAACAGAATTGGCCCATATTACAGATATCATTAACCGTGAGGCCCTTGGACATCCAGACATTCGCTTTAACTACACCCATGACGGGAAAACCTTATTGTCAACAAATGGTAAGGGCCGGGTCAATGAAGTCTTAGCGGCCATTTACGGATTTAGACAGGCCAAAGATATGGTAGCTATTGAAGGCGAAAACTTAGACTTTCACATTTCAGGATACGTGTCCTTACCAGCTGTCACTAGAGCCAGCAAGTCTTATATGTCCTTGTTTGTGAATGGTCGTTTTATCAAAAACTATAAGTTGAACCAGGCCATTTTAAAGGGTTATGGATCTAAATTAATGGTCGGACGTTACCCAATTGCAGTCATTTATATTGAACTTGACCCGCAATTGATCGATGTGAACGTGCATCCAACCAAACAAGAGGTACGTATTTCTAAAGAGGACGACCTTTATGACATGATTAAAGCCGGCATTATTGATGCCCTAGCCCCTGTACAACGAATTCCAGATGTATATGCAGACGGTGAAGGGGATGATGGCCAATCAGTCAATAACAGCGATTCATTTGCTTCAACATCTTCTGGGCAAAACAACTACCGCCCTCTAAGCCAGCCAACTACTTATCTTGGCGAGCAAGCCAGTTTCGACTTCTCGGCCAGTCAAAGCAGTCATGGAAGTAAGGGCCAACATGACGCCAATAGCCCTTTTTCAGGCGATGATATCATTGGAAACTTCAATGAAGATTTCGATGATGATGTTAAAGAAGATCTCAATCAATCTGTCCAGGTGCCGACTTACTTGCTGGATGAAGCCCAGGTGGTTCAAGCAGAAGACCTTGAAAATGGGGATGATCATTCAGATGAGGCGCCAGTAGCCTATTTGGATACGGAACAAGAAGTGGACTTGCCAAAATCTCACAACAAACCAGTTTGGCAAACGGTTAACCAAGTTCGTGCGCTTGACCAGGCTATCGTAGACCGAAATATATCCTTTCCAGAGTTGACTTATGTGGGGCAAATGCAGGGAACTTATTTGGTGGCTGAAAATGAGACGGGCATGTATTTGGTGGACCAACATGCGGCCCAGGAGCGGATTAAGTACGAATACTACCGGGATACCATTGTGGAATTTGGAACGGCAATGCAGAGTTTACTATTACCGATTGTCTTTGATTTCTCAAATTCGGAGGCCCAAGAGATTGACCAAATCCGGCCAAAATTGTTGGAAATGGGGATTGATTTGGAACCCTTTGGCCCAAATTCCTTCCAGTTACAGCAGCACCCAATTTGGATGGGCAAGAAGAATGTCCAAAAAATTGTGGAAGATTTGATCGCCTTAGTTTTAGAAGATCCTAAAGCGACGGTAGGCAATTACCGGGAAGCAACGGCTATCATGATGTCTTGTAAACGGTCGATTAAAGCCAACCATTATTTAGACGACATGCAGGCGAAACAATTGCTGCATGACTTGGCTTATACGAAAAATCCTTATAACTGCCCGCATGGTCGGCCAGTGTTGGTTCATTTTTCAAATTATGAAATTGAGCGGATGTTCAAGCGAATTCAAGATCCGCACGAGTCACCTCAATTGTAGGGTGTGTGAAAGTCGTAATCTAGATTTTCGTGTATAGAAAGATATTGTGCTAGAATATAAGTAACGAAAAGCGAGTTGTGACTCTTATGTCACAACCTCAACTGAACGAAAAAAAAGGAGTTTCATTATGACAAAAGACTACAATAAAGAAGAACGTTTGAAAGAACTATCTGAATTAGAATATGAAGTAACACAAAACGCGGGTACTGAACGCCCATTTACTGGTCAATATGATGACTTCTACGAGCAAGGTATTTACGTGGATATTGTGAGTGGTAAACCATTATTTGTATCTACTGATAAATTTGATGCCGGTTGTGGTTGGCCATCATTTTCAAAACCAATTTTGGAAGATGAAATTGAAGAGTTAGATGACTCCTCATATGGTATGAAACGTGTTGAAGTCCGTTCAAAAGACGCAGATACCCACTTAGGTCACGTATTTAACGATGGCCCAGCTGAATTAGGTGGCTTACGTTACTGCATCAACTCAGCTTCACTTCGTTTCGTATCGCTAGAAGATATGGATAAAGAAGGCTACGGCGACTTGAAAGAATTAGTGAAGTAAGACCATGTACGAATTTATGATAGGTCAGGTTGAAAGTGTCTACCCAGATGCTGTCATACTTGAAACGGGGGGGATTGGCTACTATATTTATATGGCCAATCCTTATCGTTTTACAGACAAAATCGGGCAAGACCAACTAGTGAAAATTTGGTTGTATCAATCTGTTTCAGAGAATGACATCCGTTTATATGGCTTTAAATCACAAGAAGAGAAGATTATCTTCCTGCAGTTGATTTCTGTTTCTGGTATCGGCCCTAAATCCGCCTTATCCATCCTATCATTAGACGATAACGCCGGTTTAGTCGCAGCCATCCAGGCAGAAGACAATGCCTTTTTAATGAAGTTTCCAGGTGTTGGCAAAAAGACCGCCGGCCAGATTGTGCTGGATTTAAAAGAAAAACTGCCAAAAGTTTTAGCTGAGTCTCCGTCTTCTGCACTATTCAAGCAAGAAAGCTTGGATATTCAAGGACCAGACCAAGTCAACCTACCATTCATGCATGAACTTGAAGAGGCCATGGCTAGTCTTGGCTACAGCCAAAGAGAAATCAATCGCGTAGTGAAAAACGCTGATTTCTCCGGTGTAACGACTACAGCAGAAGCCATTCGCATCGCCTTGAAATTTATCACAAAACGTTAATATAGGAAAAGAAAGGAGGCAGTCGCCATGGATTTTGATCATCATGAAGATTTTGACCAGGAAGATTTAGATGTTGAAATCGTCCATAACGGCCAAATTAACTCACCCCATGTACAAGCAGATGAAGCCCAGGAATTATCCTTACGACCTAAGTTTTTGCGGGAATATATTGGCCAAGCTGAGCTAAAAGAAGAGTTAGCGATTTATATACAAGCAGCTGAAAATCGTGATGAAGCCCTTGACCATGTCCTCCTTTATGGACCACCAGGTTTAGGGAAAACCACCCTGGCTAATATTATCGCCAATGAAATGGGGGTTAATATTCAAACCACTTCTGGACCAGCCATTGAAAAAACAGGAGACTTACTAGTCTTGTTGAATGAGCTGTCAGCAGGAGATGTTTTGTTTATTGATGAAATTCATCGCTTACCCCGTGTGGTAGAAGAAATGTTGTATTCTGCTATGGAAGATTACCAAGTAGATATTATTGTTGGACAAGATGAAGGGGCGCACCCTGTGCATTTTCCGCTGCCACCTTTTACCCTAATTGGGGCAACAACTAGACCAGGAGCTTTGTCTTCACCGCTACGACATCGGTTTGGGATTGTTCAACATTTACGCTACTATACAGTGGATGAATTAGCGACCATTGTTGAACGGACAGCCCGTTTATTTGAAGTGCCAATTAAAGATCAAGCAGCGAAAGAAATCGGGATGCGGTCACGAGGGACACCTCGTATCGCCAATCGATTATTAAAGAGGGTCCGTGATTTTGCCCAAGTCTATCACGAAGATGGTTTAATTGACGATCCTATCACGGATAAGGCCTTATCTATTTTGAAAGTTGACCAGGCAGGTTTAGACGAAACGGATCGAAAGATTCTCGATGTGATTATTCGCTATTATGGTGGGGGACCGGTTGGTTTGTCGACCATAGCAGCGAATATTTCAGAGGAAACGACAACAATAGAAGATATGTATGAACCCTTCTTAATTCAAAATGGGTTCTTACAAAGAACGCCACGTGGTCGTCTAGCAACACCAAAGGCCTACGACCATTTAGGCATACCCTATGCGGAGGAATTTTAAGTGACATTAACGACAAATGATTTTGATTTTGACTTACCAGAGGAACTGATTGCCCAAGTACCCATTCAAGACCGGCTAGCTAGTAGACTGTTGAAACTTGACGCCCAAACTGGGGATTTCCAGGACGGCTATTTTCCAGATGTAGCTAGTGAACTTGAAGCGGGTGATGTCTTGGTATTGAATAATACCCGAGTATTACCAGCACGTTTACACGGGATTCGCCCTGATACGGGTGGACATATCGAAGTCTTACTATTAAATAATACGGAAGGCGACAAATGGGAAACCTTGGTTAAACCAGCTCGCCGTATTCGTGTGGGGACTGAGATTGTTTTTGGGGACGGTCAATTAGTGGCGGTTGTTACTGAGGTGCTTGAACATGGTGGCCGAATTGTGGAATTCAAATATAAGGGCATCTTTTTAGAAGTGCTTGAGGCTTTAGGGGAAATGCCATTGCCACCATATATCAAAGAGAAACTAGACAATCCTGACCGGTATCAAACCGTCTATGCCAAGGAAAATGGGTCAGCGGCGGCGCCAACAGCGGGTCTTCATTTTACAGAAGAATTTATGGCAGACTTAAAAGACCGGGGTGTTGAAATTGCCTACCTAACCTTACATGTTGGACTTGGGACCTTCCGGCCGGTATCTGTGGATGATATCGATGCCCACAAAATGCATTCGGAATTCTATCGTTTAGACCAAGAAAATGCGGCTAAAATTCGACGTGCCCAAGAAGGTGGACACAAGGTGATTGCAGTTGGGACGACATCTATCCGCACCCTTGAAACGATTGGCACTAAATTCAAGGGGCAAGTCCAAGCTGATTCTGGTTGGACCGATATTTTTATCGCACCAGGCTATCAATTTAGCGTGGTTGAAGGTTTTATTACTAACTTCCACTTACCTAAATCAACTTTAATTATGTTGGTTTCAGCCTTTGCCGGACGCGACCATGTCCTTGCGGGTTACCAGCATGCGGTTGAAGAAAAATACCGGTTCTTCTCCTTTGGGGATGCCATGTTCTTACGAGGGCCCCAATACGCTGATCCAGCGATTACTGCAGAAGATATCGAAGCGGCGAAACAACGAAATAGTCAGTTTTTTATTAATGAAGACAAATAAATAGTGATTTTAAACAAACCATATGAATGAGGAGGTGACCGGATGTTTGTGCCATTACATGTAAATTCAGCCTATTCCCTATTAACTAGTCCCATGTCTGTTGAAGCGTACGTACAAGCAGGGGCGACTGCAGGTTATACCCATTTAGGCTTGGCCGATGTTAATGTCATGTCAGGCAGCTTGGCATTCGTCCGTGCCTGTGAGCAAAATGGCATCACCCCTTTAATCGGGCTAACCGTCCAGTTGAATATTGACAATGTCAAAGAAGAATTGGTTGTTTACGCAAAAAACTACGAAGGCTATCAGCATCTGATGGCCCTTTCGTCGTCTTTAAAATTACAAGCAGAAGCCAACCGCCGGGCCATTTACCAAGAAATCACCATGCACGCGGATGATTACATTGTGATTTTTTCTGCTATGAGCGGCCCCCATATGCGGTACTTGAAACAAGGCGACGGTCAGGCAGACTACGACCAGTTAGAGAAAGAGCTACTTTGGTGGCGACGCCATTTTTCAGATGACCAATTATTCCTAGGCCTTTCAGCTTTGGAGAATGAACAATTCCACGCAAAAGCCATCATCGAATTGAGTGAACAATCAGGGATTCCATTAGTCGCTATGCCACACATTCAATATGCAAATCCAGAGGACTTCTTCACCCAACAAGTCCTTGAAGCCATTGACAATAATAAGCCGATGACAGTGATTGATGAGTTGAAGCAAGTGAAAGGGTCCCATGAACTTAGAAGTCCAGACCAATGGGCCAATATGTACCAAGACCTAGATAATAAAGTTTCAGTTTATAAAGACTCCTTGGACCGGTTAGAGGCAGCAGTGAAGGGTATTGATATTGTATTTCCTCAAGTTGAAACCTTGTTGCCCAAATATCCGCTACCGAGTGAATACACGGATACACCGAAATACCTAAAAGACTTAGCGGAAGCAGGGTTAGTTAAGCGTGTGGCGAACATTACAGATGCTTACACCGACCGCTTGGCTTATGAATTGTCAGTCATCCATGATATGGGCTTTGACGATTATTTCTTAATCGTTTGGGATGTGATGAATTATGCCCACCAACACCATATTCAAACGGGTCCTGGACGTGGGTCGGCTGCCGGGGCCTTAGTGGCTTACGTCTTAGAAATTACAGACGTTGACCCGATTGCAAACGACTTACTATTTGAGCGGTTCTTGAATCCAGAACGGCAGAATATGCCAGACATTGACCTGGATTTCCCGGATAATAAACGACAAGAAGTGCTTAACTATGTCTACCGGAAATACGGGGACAACCATGTAGCACAAATTGCGACCTTTGGGACATTTGGTGCTCGGCAAGCCCTAAGAAATGTAGGATCTGTTTTTGGAAAAGCGCAAGTGACGCTTTCTGAATGGGCTAATACGGTAGGCAATAATCCTAATTTACCAGCTGAAACACTAACAGCAGTCCGTGACCAGTCACAGAAATTGCGGGAATTAATTGAAAACGAAGACCACGGGCAATTATGGTTTGATACCGCCCGTAAACTAGAAGGGTTACCACGTCACGTCTCCACCCATGCGGCCGGTGTTGTGATTGCAGACCAACCATTAACCTTGCATACACCGCTTCAAGCCTCATCCACCCATATTCCAAATACCCAATATACAATGGGGGATGTGGAGGCAGTGGGCCTACTGAAGGTCGACTTTCTGAGCCTATCCAACCTGACTATTTTGCATGACGGGTTAGCGGCCGTTGGTAAATTAACCAGTCGACCAGTTAAAGCCTTAGATATTCCATTAGATGATCCAAAGACTTATGAAATCTTCCAACATGCAGATACCAATGGCGTCTTCCAATTTGAATCGGACGGTATTAAGAATGTTTTGAAACAAGTAGCGCCTACATCCATTGAAGATGTGGTTGCGGTTAATGCCTTGTACCGACCAGGTCCAGTCCAACAAATTCCACATTTTGTGGCCAGAAAGCATGGTCGTGAAGCTATTGCTTACCCACACCCTGATTTAGTACCAATGTTAGCCCCTACATATGGCGTTATGGTCTACCAGGAACAAGTAATGCAGGTGACCCAAAAAATTGCAGGATTTAGTCTGGGTGAAGCGGATATCTTGCGTCGTGCCATCGGTAAAAAGAAACATGAAACCATTGAAAGAGTCCGCAAACAATTTATCAGCGGGGCTATTAAAAATGGCTACCAGGAAAGTGTCGCTGTGCAAATTTATGACTATATTGAAGCCTTCGCCAACTACGGTTTCAATAAATCGCATTCCTTTGCTTACTCATACTTGGCTTACCAGTTGGCTTGGATCAAGGCTAATTATCCAGTTGCTTTTTATTATGGCAACCTGAAACATACAAGGATATATGATAAAAAAGGGAAGAACCTGGTACTAGAAGCGAAAAACCACGGGGTTAAAGTGATCAATCCAGATATCAACAAGTCATTTTATGGCTTGTCAGTTGTGGATGACCACCAATTACAACTCGGCTTAGGCGACATTCGAGGCATTCCTAAGCGTGCAGTAGAAGAAATAATTCAAGCTCGGGAAGCGGAAGGACCATTTAAGGACTTTACCGACTTTATTCACCGACTTGGAAAGCTCGCCCTCAAAGAAGACATCTTAATCAAATTGGCCCAAGCAGGTGCATTGGATAGCTTTGGCTACAACCGACGTACCTTACAATTGGAAGCTATCCCTAAGATGATTACCCATGAGCAACTCTTTAAAACAAACAATCAACGCCAAACCTCGCTACTTGGGGACGACGACTTGTCAGCCATGTTCGCACCGAAGATTGTTGAAATCGATGAATTTGACCAACACCAATTAATTGAAAATGAAATAGAAACGCTGGGGCAAGCGTTATCGATTAGCCTTTTTGAAGACTATGAAAGTTTTTATCAAACAGGGACTATTGATTACATTGAAAACCTCAAAGAAAATGACAAAGCCTTTTTCATAGGTGAGGTTATGGCGGTGAAACGAATCACTACTAAGAAAAATCAACCCATGGTCTTTGTGACATTAGAGGACCAAACGGGGCAAATTTCTGTGACGGCATTCCCGGAAGCTTATATTACTTTCGCCAAACATTTAAACCAGGGCAATGCCTTGTTGGTTTACGGAAAGACGCAAAAGCGCAATAATGAATTGCAAGTCGTCTTGACTAAGGCTTGGATGTTGGATGAAGATACAAAAGCTTATTTAAACAATTTGAGTCAAAAACAAGCAGACGGTTCTGGTCAAGCAGATCATGCTGGCGGACAAAAAGACCAGCTTGCACAAAGCACTCAAGTCCCAGTTTGTTGGATTCGCGTTGAAGATAAGGCCAAGGCTAGTGAGCTGAAAGCTGGACTACTGGAAGTTGTTGGCAAATATCCGGGGCAAACCAGGCTTCATTTTACGATTGTGGCGAGTCAAGAAAACTACTGGTTGTCTGAAAAGTATGCGATTGAAGTGACGGATGAATCGGTTACAGAATTGATTGCTTTCTATGGCGAGGAAAATGTGGTTGTTAAATAGCATAAAATACTTGTATAACTTTGCACAAAATAAGAAAACGTAAGACATTAGCTATGAAAAATGGTAGAATAGCACTGTAAATAAATTAATTGAGGTGGAAAAATGGGAAAACGTATAGGAGTTTTAACTAGTGGTGGAGACGCCCCTGGCATGAACGCAGCTATTAGAGCAGTTGTCCGTAAAGCAATTCATGACGGAGATGAAGTTTTCGGTATTCGCTACGGTTATCGTGGCTTAGCTGAAGGCGATATTTTCCAAATGGCGGAACACGATGTTAGTGATTTAACTGCTCGTGGAGGCACCATGCTATATACTGCCCGTTATCCTGAGTTTCAGGATGAAGAAGGCCGTAAACCAGCTATTGAACAATTAAAAAAACATGGTATTGACTCTTTGGTAGTAATCGGTGGGGACGGTTCATACCGAGGCGCAGCATCATTGGCGGCGGAAGGTATTCAAACTGTCGGCATTCCAGGAACAATTGATAACGATATTCCTGGTACCGAATATACAATTGGTTTCGATACCGCATGTAACACTGCCTTAGAAGCTATCGATAAAATTCGTGATACGGCTACTAGTCATCTTCGGACATTTGTTATCGAAGTGATGGGTCGTAATGCTGGGGATATTGCTGTTTGGACTGGTATCGGTTCAGGGGCTGAGCAAATTATTATTCCAGAAGCAGAATTTAATATGGATGAAATTGTTGCGAATATCGAAGAAGGTCGACGTCGTGGTAAGAAACATTCTATTATTATCCTTGCTGAAGGTGTAATGGAAGGTCATGAATTCGCTGATAAACTTTATGAATATGATGACTATCATGCACGTGTTACTGTATTAGGTCACGTTCAACGTGGTGGATCACCTACAGCTCGTGACCGTGTGTTAGCAGCACTATTCGGCTTCAAAGCTGTGGAATTGCTACATGAAGGTGCTAGCGGTGTTTGTGTGGGTATTAGTGGAGAAAATATTATCTCTACTGATATTAACGAAGCATTGCAATCGAAAGGTCACTCACATACGTCTCAAGTAGATCTATACAATATCAACTCAGAAATTTCATTTTAATTTTTTCTAAGAAAGGATGCATTAATCATTATGGAAAAAAACACCAAGATTGTATGTACCATTGGACCCGCATCGGAGTCTGTAGACACTTTAGTTCAACTGATTGAATCAGGTATGAACGTTGCTCGTTTGAACTTCTCTCATGGAGACCACGACGAGCATTTAGCACGTATCAACAACATCCGCGAGGCTTCAGAAAAAACTGGTCGCCGCGTTGCAATCTTATTAGATACTAAAGGTCCTGAAATTCGGACAAACAATATGAAAGACCACAAACCTGTAACATTGGTTAAAGGTTCTGAAGTTCGCGTATCAATGACAGAAGTTGAGGGTGACGAAACAAAATTCTCAATTTCATACACTGAATTGATTAATGATGTGGAAAAAGGTTCTCATATCTTAATTGATGATGGTTTAGTAGACTTATTAGTAACTGATATCGACACTGCAAACAACGAAATCGTTACTGAAGTACAAAACACTGGTATCGTCAAAGATAAAAAAGGTGTC
>NZ_JBOEQF010000009.1:0-28401 GCF_050689315.1 Aerococcus sp. L_32 | reverse complement strand
AATTTCGACTGATTCAGTTAACACATCGGAATAGCTATAGCAGATGCGTTCAAATTTGTTTTCTTCTTGGTCTAGTTCAACCACGAAAACAGCAGGGAAAGTGTCACTTAGCACCCCTTGGCGTTTCATCACGCGTTTACGACCAATCTGTTGTGTTAGATGGACGCGTTCACCGATTTTTCCTTCAAGTTCCGCTTTGATAGTTGCAATATTATTTGGCATGCCCTCACCTCTCTACCACACAGTATACCATAAAATGCAAGATATTTAAATACCATTTTTGTCTTTTATTGTCAACAATAATAATGATAGAAATAGGTGAGAATTTTAGCCAAATGATCTTAATCTTGGAAGGTCAAATCTTCTTTGTACAGGGCATCTGCCAAGTGTCCAAAATCTGAAATCGTTAAAGTTTCCGCTCGTTGCTTTTGGTCAATACCTGCAACTTCAAGGGCTTTTAACATTTTTTCAACCACGACTTCCTCTTTTCCAAAGGCAGCACGTAAGTTATTCCAGATGGTCTTACGGCGTTGTTTGAAGCTTGACCGTACTAAATGGAAGAAAAATGCTTCATTTTCAACAGTAATTCTTGGTTTATCCAGCTTGTTTAAGGCCAAGATAGCCGAATCTACGTTAGGTTGTGGGTTAAAAACAGTCCGCGGTACAGTAAAGGCGATTTCCGCGTCACAGTAGTATTGAATAGCTACTGATAATGACCCGTAAGCCTTTGTTCCTGGGGCTGCTGTCAATCGTTCTGCTACCTCTTTTTGCATCATCAAGATGAATTGGTCGAAGTGGAAGCTAGCTTCAAGTAAATTGAAGATAATCGGCGTTGTAATATAATATGGCAAGTTAGCCACTACAACCGTCCGCTCAGCAGGTGGGAAAGCCGCCATTGTCGCATTCAAGTCCGCCTCCAAGATATCTTGATGCTTGATTGTTACATTGTCGTAGTCACTTAGGGTATCTGCTAAAACTGGCAACAAGCGTTGGTCAATTTCAAAAGCCAATACTTCCTTAGCATTGATAGCTAAAAACTCCGTTAAAGCCCCAATTCCCGGTCCGATTTCAATAGCGTTGGTATCCTTATCCACCCCTGCCACGTCCACCATATGTTGAAGGATTTGCGGTTCAGTCAGGAAGTTTTGTCCCAAAGACTTTTTCGCATCTAAATTGAATTTCTTTAGGATAGCACCCGTTCTTGACGGCGTTGCAATATATTTAAATGGTTCATTCATAATTTTCACCTATTTCTTTTGGTAATTTTCAAGCACTGTTGCTACTTGGTCTAATGATATCTGGAAAAGGGCTAACCGTTTCGCAAGCTGTTTCCCGTTGACATAACCCAAGTGTAGCTGGCTTGATAAGTATTCTCTTCTGTCTTTGGCATCCGGCGTCCCAATCAACCTCAAGGCAATCAAGTCTTTTTGTGCGATAGACTCAAGGTCAACCCCCGACGGATCAGCCAACTGGTAAACATTGGCCAGTGCCTTTTCAATCGCTGAATCAGAGGCATGCTCAACCCCTAAACTCCCCTTGTGACTTGGTTTCGCCTCATCTCGTTCAATAAAAGCATGTTGAACACCAGGTACAGCGTCCACAACCGCTTGACGAATCTTAGTGCCTGAGATATCTGGATCTGTAAAGACAATCACCCCATGGAGTTCATGAGCTTTCTTGATTTCAAGCAAGGTCCGTTCATCAACCGCTGACCCGTTAGTTTCAATAGTTGTGACTTGGTAGAGCCGGTTTAACCGTTGGGTATCTGACTTGCCCTCAACTACAATCACCTGTTTAATCTGTTTCTTTTGTTTTGCAGATGGATTTTCAGCTTTCGCCATCTCTCCCTGTTTGTCTTCAGCTGTCATATCACGCATCTACTTTCTTTTGACCAATTGTTGGCCATCAAAATCCAGTGCGAATAAATCCAAAGCATTTTGGAAGGTTTGCGCTTCAAAATCTGCAATTGAGCTTTCACGTGTCGTTGCCAAGGTCTCTGCCACATAGGCTACAAAGGCTGATTCATTACGTTTGCCCCGTTTTGGTACCGGCGCTAAATACGGTGAATCTGTCTCAATCAAAATCTTATCATCAGGCACCAATTTCGCAGCTTCCCGCACTTCCACCGTTTTTTTGAAGGTCGATACCCCCGAAAAAGAGACATGCATGCCTAAATCTAGGAATTTCTCGACCCATTCAGGTGTTTCACCAAAGGAATGCATAATGCCACCGAAGTCGCTCACTTTTTCTTCTTTTAAAATGCGGTAACAATCGGCCGTCGCGTCCCGGTTATGGATGACAATAGGCAACTGTAATTCGCGGGCAATCGCTAGTTGACGGCGGAAAACTTTTTCTTGTACGTCACGGGGACTAGTATCCCAGTAATAATCCAAGCCTGTTTCCCCAAGCGCCACTACCCGGTCATCTTCTAAAGTAGATAATAGGTATTTTTCAGCTTCAGCATTGTAATCCACCGCTTCAGTTGGATGCCAACCGTAAATTCCAACCATGTCCCCATTTTCCTTGACCATTTCTTGGGCTCGGTTAATGGTATTGAAGTTAAAACCTACTAAAGCAAATCCCCTTACCCCAGCATGTCTAGCCCGAGTGATGGTTTCATCGCGGTCGTCATTAAAATCATCTACATTTAAATGTGTGTGCGTATCAAACAACATATTTTTCCTTTCTTAACTTAGAAAAAGGGACTGTGACAACCAGCCCCTTCTTCGCGTTATCATTAAGCTATTTCACTACCATTTGCAGCATCTTCAGGTGCAAATACTACTTGTAGTTTACCCTCGTGTTCTGCAGAAAGGATCATTCCTTGAGAAACTTCACCCTTCATCTTACGTGGTTTCAAGTTGGCGATGATGCAAACTTTTTTCCCGATTAAAACACTTGGATCTGGATAGAATTCACGAATACCAGATAGGATTTGACGGTGACCCTCGTCCCCTGCGTCCAATCTGAATTTTAATAATTTGTCTGCCCCTTCAACGAAGTCAGCATCAATCACTTCAGCAACCTTGATTTCAACTTTATCAAATACATCATATTTGATTTGGCTATCTTTAACGGATACCAATTCAGTTTCTTCAGGGTTGAAGCTTTCATCTTCTCCCTCGTCGCCAGCTGGTTTATTGGCAGCCATTTGCGCTTGGATATAAGCAACTTCTTCATCGTGGTCTAGACGTGGGAAGATTGGTTGCCCTTTTTCAACTACTTTCGCAGTTTCTGGGTATAAACCAACTTTGGCATTTTCAAAACCTGCGTCAGTGTCAAAATCTAAACCTAATTGTTCAAAGATGTTAGCTGGTGTTTCAACCATGACTGGTTGGATTAGGATGGCAATCACACGTAATGAGTCCACCAAGTGGTACATCACTGATTGTAATTTACTAGTTTCTGCTTCATCTTTGGCCAAGATCCAAGGTGCTGTTTCATCAATATATTTGTTGGTACGAGAGATGATTTCCCAAACGTGGTCTAAGGCTACACTGAATTGTAGGTCATCCATTGATTGGCGGTAAGCTGCCACTTCAGATGTGATTAAATCTTCTAATGATGCATCAAAGTCAGTAATTTGACCTGGGTAAGCACCCACTTGACCACCCAAGTACTTGTTAACCATTGAAACAGTACGATTCAATAAGTTTCCTAAGTCATTCGCTAAGTCATAGTTAATACGGTTGATGAAGTTGTCAGGGGTAAAGATACCGTCATGACCAAATTTCACTTCGCGCATCAAGTAGTAACGTAAGGCATCTAGACCGTAACGTTCAACTAGCATTTCTGGGTAAACAACGTTCCCTTTAGATTTAGACATTTTACCATCTTGCATCAATAACCAACCGTGGCCAAAGATTTGTTTTGGTAGTGGTAAGTCTAATGCCATCAACATAATTGGCCAATAAATCGTATGGAAACGAACGATTTCTTTACCTACAAAATGAATATTTGCTGGCCAGTATTTGTCAAAATTTTCAGCATCCGCATTTGGGTAGCCTAAAGCTGTAATATAGTTCGCCAAGGCGTCAATCCAAACGTAGACAACGTGTTTAGGGTTAGATTTAACTGGTACACCCCAGTTGAATGATGTACGTGAAACCGCCAAGTCTTCTAAACCTGGTTTAATGAAGTTGTTGATCATTTCATTTTTACGGGTTTCAGGTTGGATGAATGTCGGGTTCTCTTCGTAGTATTGTAGTAAACGATCAGCGTATTTACTCATCTTGAAGAAGTAAGATTCTTCCTTCACTAATTCTACGTCGTGACCAGATGGCGCTTTACCACCGATTACTTTGCCGTTTTCATCTTTGTAAACTTCTTCTAATTGGGTTTCAGTGAAGAACTCCTCATCAGAAACTGAGTACCAACCTTCATATTCACCTAGGTAAATATCACCTTGTTCTAATAAGCGTTCGAAGATGTACTGAATGGCTTCAATATGTTGTTGGCTTGAAGTACGCATGAAAGTATCGTTTGAAATCTTCATTGTCTTCCAAAGTTCTTGCATGCCAGCTGCCATACCATCAACGTATTCTTGCGGTGAAATACCTTGTTCTTCAGCTTTTTGTTGGATTTTTTGTCCGTGCTCGTCTGCACCAGTTAAGAACATTACATCAAAACCGTTCGCACGTTTGTAACGCGCAAGTGTGTCAGATGCTACTGTTGTATATGTATTTCCGATATGTAATTTACCACTTGGGTAATAAATCGGTGTTGTAATATAAAATGTTTCTTTATTTTCAGCCACGAATGAGTGCCCCCTAATATTTGTCTATTCTCTTTCCGTAATAGTATATCATAATTTACCAGTATTTTAAGGGGGTTCGACGACATTTACGATCACCCGTGTCACGAATAATTGATAATGTCCTAATGATTCAATTCGAAAAATGGCAAACTTGCCCTAAGCTGATTCACTAGTCTACCTACTTATCTACTTACTAGAATACTTGCTTACAAGTCGTTAATCACCCGGTTAGCGAACTGTGGGGCAAAGCGGCCGACATGACCGTATGAAACAGATTTCCCGGGACTTGGGGCATGTAAATAATAGCCATCCGCGAGTGCCAAGGCGACGTGGTAAACCTGGTCGTCTTCTTCAAAAAAATACAGGTCGCCTGGTTGAACATTGTTTAAGTCTACAGGTTGGCCAAAATATTGTTGTTGGTTGGTTGTGCGTGGCATATATAAGCCGTTTGCCTTAAAAATATATTCAATAAAACCGGAGCAATCAAAACCAGATAGGTCGTTACCACCCCAAATATAAGGGGTGCCAATCAAGTCATTGGCTGTGGTCAGGACGGCTTGCCGTTTAGTAATTGTAGTATTGAATGGTAATTGCGCATTTTGGTCGCTAGCTGGTAGAGATGCTATTGTGCCCTTCCCCTTGGCATGAATGGCTTGTGATGGAAAGGCGAGTGCAGCCACTGTATATAAGGCGGCCAGCAAGTATAAGAAACTTCTTTTTTTAAACATATCGATCACTCCTTTTATGGTTATTACGGGGCTATCATATCAGGTTGAAATCCTTGTTACTATAGGATTTACACAAGTTTTACCAAGCGTTTTTTTGGTGGTTTTACGTATACGTTGTGGGTTCAAAATGCTGTCAAAAAAGACCTGAACCGGGGTCCAAGTCTTTCATCGTTTCTATATCAATATTTACGCGCCTTCGATGGTAACTAAGAAGTATTTTTTCTTACCGCGACGAACGACGATGTATTTGCCTTCGATGGCGTCTGTTGCTGAGATTTCGTAGTCGACGTCTTGTAGGCGTTGACCGTTGATGTAGATGGCGCCGTTGTTGATGTCTTCACGTGATTGACGACGTGATCCTTCGATGCCTGCGTCTACTAACCAAACGGCTAAATTGTTGCCTTCTTTAGGCATTGTTGATCCTGGCATGTTACCGAAACCTTGTTCAATTTGTTTGGCTGATAGGTCTGCGATATTGCCTGAGAATAAGGCTTCTGTGATGGTTTGGGCATCTTGTAAGCCTGATTGACCGTGAACAAAAGTAGTCATTTCTTCTGCTAGCCGACGTTGTGCTTCACGTTTTTCTGGTTCACTAGCTACTTTTTCTTCTAGGGCATCGATTTCTTCTTTGCTTAAGAAGGTAAAGTATTTCAAGTATTTCACGACGTCAGCATCGTTTTGGTTTAACCAAAATTGGTAGAATTCGTATGGTGACGTTTTTTCTGGGTCTAGCCAAATCGCACCACCAGCTGTTTTACCGAACTTAGTTCCGTCCGATTTCAACATTAGTGGAATAGTTAATCCAAAGGCTTCTGCGTCGGCACCAGCTTCTTTACGAATTAATTCTAGACCTGATGTGATGTTCCCCCATTGGTCGGCCCCACCGATTTGTAGACGAACGTCTTCGTTTTCAAATAGGTGTAAGAAGTCCATTGATTGAAGGATTTGGTATGAGAATTCTGTAAATGAAATCCCTGTTTCTAAACGTGAAGCAACGATGTCTTTTTTGATCATGGTATTCACGTTGAAACGTTTCCCAATATTACGTAAGAAATCAAGTAAAGTCAGGTTTTTAGTCCAGTCGTAGTTGTTGACCATACGGAAGTCGGCGTCTTTTTCTTTCAGGAATAAGTTTTCCATTTGACCAGCTAATTTGCGGGCGTTGTCTTCTACTTGTTCCATAGATTGTAGGTTACGTTCTTCCGATTTACCTGAAGGGTCACCGATTGAACCTGTCGCTCCCCCAATTAAGATAACTGGACGGTGTCCTGCTAATTGGAATCGTTTAAGGACCATAAATGGAATTAAGTGACCGATATGTAGTGAGTCACCAGTTGGGTCAACACCGCAGTATAGGCTGATTTTGTTGTCTTTGATGTAGGCTTTTAGACCGTCTTCGTCAGTTTGCTGGTTGATGGCGCCACGCCATTCTAATTCTTCAATAATGTTCATGTTTTTCGCTCCTTTTTCCCTTTATAAAATAAAAAAGCCCCTGCCCTAAGCTCTTCCAATTGGAAAAACCTAGACAGGGACGATCAATTACCGTGTTACCACCCAAATTGTTATAAACATTTAGTTTACAACCTCTCTTTGTGCGTTATCGGGCACTAGCCGGCGGAATTTATTTTGCTATGTGTAATTCACTATCAATCCTTGACTAGTTTTCACCCACCACTAGTTCGCTAATTACCAGATTCATCGCTACTCCACCAATTAAATTGGTGCCATAGTGCATTCCTTGCACAAGATTATTTACGTGTGAAACTTTCGTTTCTCATTGAATTCTATCAAAGTCATTGGATAAGTCAAGCAGTTTTGAAGACTTTTCCTACTATCGATTGATACTGATATGCTATTTCTTCTATCAAACTACCATTCTTCGTGGTTCCATGCTAGGCCGTCTAATTTGCCTTGGGCTTGTAATAAGCGTTTGTCAGTTTCTGCGATTTCAGCTTTCACTTTTTTTAGTATGGCGATTGTTGCATAGTCTGTTGCTGTTTCGATGGCTTGATCAATAATCGCCTCTGTCCATTTCAAGTCATTTTCCATTCCGGTTCTAGTCTCCTTGTTTAATGCCGTCATATGATTTGCCCCCCTAACGCCAGCTTGTTTTAGGTAGTTGCGCTTCAATGTCGCCTAGATTGTCCATTTCATCTGCCCATTCTTCAGCAACCAGATTTAGTTGCTCTTGTAATGGTTGGTCAAAATCGCCTGCAATATTCCTTAATTCGTCGATCAGCCAAGCGTTTCGTTCAGCAAATTTTGCCTGGGTTGGTAGTTCTAGGTATTGTCTAAAACGGACCAAGTTATCTTGCTGGATATGTTCTGGCTGGTAGGAATGTTGGGCAAGGACAAATGGTGGCAAGTAATCTAAGCCAATCGCACGTGCAAAGGATTGGAAAGGACGAAGTAATTCTGAAATGGTTACTTGTTCCCGGCCACCTGCTTGGTACTGTCTTAAAGGTACACCCACCGAGATGATTACACCAAATTCTTTACCTTTTAAATTTTTACTATAGGTATCTAAAAATTCCTTATTAAAGACTTCTTGAATAAAATCCGATACTAAACCAGGTGCTTGATACCAGAATAACGGAAACTGAAGCAGCCATCTGTCTGATGTTAGGATAGCTTCTTGATAAGCTGTCACATTTGAATCAGTGAATGGTCGTTCAATTTGGATAAAAGGAATGGTATTTGGTCTTGCTTCGTATAGGAATTGATGAGACGCTGAAGTCTCCATTTCTGGATGACCACCAAAGATCACGCTTGCCATTGATTTGCCTACTTTCTCATTTATATTTTTTCATGCATTTCTAGTCATTTTATTATAAGGCTATTTTACATAAGAAAAGCAGCCTAACCAAGTAGACTGCTTGCAAAATTTATATTGAATAATTTTTTATAATAAAACTGGTGAATTTGGTCCAACTGGGATACCAATTAGGTACCAGATGACTGCCATAATAATCCACACAATACCGATGGCTACTGAGTAAGGTAATACGTTAGACATTAAAGTTCCTAAACCAGAACGCTTGTCGTATTTGTATAATACTGCTAGAACTACCGGAATATAAGCTTGCATTGGTGTTAACGGGTTAATAATCCCATCACCAATACGGTAAAGAATTTGGGTGAATGATGGGTGGTAACCTAATAGCATGAACATTGGGACAAAGATTGGTGCCAGGATTGCCCATTTTGCCGAAGCTGAGCCAATAAAGAAGTCAACAAACATTGATAATAAAATGAATCCGATGATTAAGGCGATACCATTGGCGCTTTCTAGTAAGGCTGCTCCTGAAATCGCAATGACTGTCCCCATGTTAGACCATGAGAAGTATGCCATCATTTGACTTGAGAAGAAGATGATGACGATGAAGCTACCCATATCAGCCATTGATGAAGATAACATCCGAGACAAGTCGTGTGAATCTTTGACTTGGCCGGTCATCTTACCGTATACGAAACCTGGTACGAAGAACATAATTGTCATCAAGACTGTGATACCATCCATAAATGGTGAACCAGAAATTAACGAACCTGTTTCAGCATTTGCTAAGAATGAATTTGGCATCAAGGCTAAAACTGCAACAATAACGATTGTCGCTAGTAATGACCAGTTTGCATATTTAACTGCTTTGATTTCCTGGTCTGATAATGAGCCACCTTTGTGAGCCGCTGGTAATTTCTCACCGGCAAATTCAGGTTGGTACTCACCCATTTGTGGTAATGAAATTTTAGTCAGTACGAAGTAAATAACTGGTACCAATACAAATGTTGAAACGAAGATGAAATAGTAGTTCATCGCAACATTTAGTTCAATATCTGGCAAAATAGTCTGTGCTGCTGATTCTGTAAAGGGGAATACTAAGGCATCAGACATCCCCAACATCACGTTGGCCGCAAAGGCTGCGAGTGATGATACATAACCTAGAACTGCGCCGGCCATTGGGTTTAAACCAATTTTCAAGAAGGTTAAGGCTGCTAACGGTGGCAATACGATTGGACCAGCGTCCCCAGCGATATTGGCAATTACACCTGCAAAAATGATGATCAGCAAGATGTATTGCTTGGGCGCTTTCTCCACTACGTTAGTTAGAACGGCTTCAAAGTAACCTGATTTCTCAGCCATACCTACACCAAGCATAATAACTAACACGGCTGACAAGGCTGGGAATCCGGCAAAGTTTGTCCCTGCTTCTGATATCATGCGGGCAAAGTATTCACCAGTTAGCAAGTTATTTACTGCAATCTCTGAATTATCAATCGGATTGACAACCGATACCCCAAACATACTCATTATCCATGATGCTAGAATAACTAGAATACTCAGGTAAATGAAAATCATAATTGGTGAAGGCATTTTGTTACCTACACGTTCAATTCCGTTAAGAATACGGAGTAACCGTGATTCTTGTTGTTTTTCTTCCACTTATTTCATCTCTTTTCTTATTGTAATTCTTGCCTATCTTTTCACTATTGTTTTAAATTATAAAGATTTCATTAAAATTCCGCAAGTACTTGTTAAGTTATGCATAATTTTTAACATTTCTTTAGTAGGTAATCTCCGTTTTTCCAAATAAAAAGACCCATATCATCTTTATATGGATCAATCTTGTTAGATTTATTGACGGCTAGATACCGTTTTTTTAATATAAGTCACATGTACTTGTTTCAACCCTACCGTACCGACGTATGAATCCTAATAATTTGTAATTATTTTTGTTTGTAATGTTCACCTCTCCCGTATTGGATTTGTATTTCCTGTGAAAGAGGCTATTATAAATTATAGAACTTTTAACGGCTGGCTACCGTTTCTGTAATTGTTTGAATTGCGGCTTCACTTCTTTGAATCAAGTCTTTTCCTTTGGCAGCTAATGCTGCTTGCAGGTTTTCGTCTTTTAATAACAAGACGTTTTCTTCAACATTTTCGTTGGCTGCTTGGATAGCTGTTTTCAACATGGTTGTACCAACAGTGACATCGGCCATCACAGACTTGCGTCCTAGGCTAGCGACTTGGGTCATAATTTCTAAGGCTTGTGTTGCATGGTCCATGATTTCCAAAGGCACTTCGGTGGCAATTTTTAAGCCCGCTTGAATCGCTTGTAGGCGTTCAGCTTTTTCTTGGTCAGTGGCTTTTGGTAATTTGAATGCACCGAATAGTTGGTTTGATGCGTCTTCATCCCCTTGCACCAAAGCAAATAGTGCTTCTTGGTGGCTAGTCATTTGCTTGACTAAACCCGTCAACAAATCAATGTCCGCCCCTTTTTGCTTTTCAATAGTAATATTTAGGACCATGTTACCTAAGGCTGCGCCCATTGTTCCGGCATATGCTGCTGCTGACCCGCCCCCTGGTGCTGATTGGCTTGAGGCTAATGCTTCGATATAAGTGTACATTTCCATGATAATTTCTCCCTTTAAATGATTTTTTGAGTGATAATTTGAATAAATTCTTCTATATAATATTAAAACAAATTGAATAGTGGAATTAAAACGATTGGTACGAACATAGATGGTGCGATGTTCATGACTTTGATGTCTGTGATTTGTAAGAGATTGAAGCCTAAGCCCATAATAATGAGGGACCCTACCGCACCGATTTCTGTGGTTACGACATCACCTAATAAGGGCGCTATTGATGCGGATAATAACGATAAGGTTGCTTCATAAATAAATAATGGGATAGCGGCAAAGGCTGACCCGATCCCCAGCGTTGACGACAAGACAAAGACGAACACAAAGTCTAAGATGGATTTGGCGTACATGGTGGTGTGGTCTAGGAATAAACCAGACTGCAGGGACCCGATGATGGCCATTGCGCCGACTACAACGAATAAGGTGGCCGATACAAAGGCTTCTTGAAAGGTAGATCCACCTTCGCCAGCTACTCTTTCTTGGAGTTTTAAGGCAAAATGGTTAAATTTACTGTCGAAGTCAACTGTTTCACCGATTAAGGTTCCAATCACTAAGGACAGCACCATGACGATTAAATCGTCTGTTTCAAGAGCACCCTGGATACCAATAAATATAACGACCAAGGCGACGGCTGTCATTATGCCTTTTCGCGTGTTGTTTTTTAAGAGATGACCGAATGTCGTCCCCACACCTGCCCCAAATACTACGCTAATCGCGTTCACGATTGCCCCAAATATGACCATATCTTAACTCCTCTTATCTTCGTTATCTTTTGAATTTGATTATAACAAATAATGAGATTTTTATGTGGAACTTGTTAACATTTTATAAAATCCGATTCCCATGTTATATTTTGTGACACAAAACGTTAATTTGCCCTTGCATTCTATTAAAAATACATTCATAATACACAAGTAGTTAAATTTAGGACGACAAAAAAAAAGGAGCAATTTTTATGCCAACATGGACAAGAGAAGCAATCTTTAAAGACGCACAAGAAAAAAATGTACATTTTATTCGCCTAGCTTTTTCGGACGTTAACGGAATTTTGAAAAATGTTGAAATCCCTGTTTCACAGCTAGACAAAGCTTTAGATAACGAAATGGCTTTCGATGGTTCTTCTATTGATGGTTTTGTCCGTATCGAAGAAGCTGATATGAAGTTACACCCAGACTTGAATACTTGGACTGTATTCCCTTGGGGTTCTGATGATAGAAAAGTTGCCATCTTAATTTGTGATATTTATACAACTGATGGTGAACCATTTGCAGGTGATCCGCGTGGTAACCTAAGACGTATGGTAGAAAAACTAGATGACTTAGGTTTCTCAGCTTTCAACTTAGGTCCTGAACCAGAATTCTTCTTATTCAAACTTGCAGAAGACGGCAACCCAACGACTCGTGTAAATGATGTTGGTGGTTACTTCGACGTTGCGCCTGTTGATTTAGGTGAAAACTGTCGTCGTGAAATCGTATTGATCCTTGAAGATCTTGGATTTGAAGTAGAAGCTTCTCACCATGAGGTTGCGATTGGGCAACACGAAATCGACTTTAAATATACTGATGTTGTAGATGCTTGCGATAAGATTCAATTATTCAAGTTAATCGTTAAAACTGTTGCGCGTAAATACAACTTGCATGCTACTTTCATGCCAAAACCTATTTACGGTATCAATGGTTCAGGTATGCACTGTAACATGTCTCTATTCAAAGGAAGTGAAAATGTCTTCTTTGATGCAGATTCTGAAACACAATTATCTGAAACAGCTATGCAATTTATCGCTGGTGTCTTAGAACATGCTAAAGCGATTACTGCAGTTGCTAACCCAATTGTAAACTCATACAAACGTTTAGTTTCAGGTTACGAAGCACCAGTAAACATTGCTTGGTCTACTCGTAACCGTTCACCACTAATCCGTATCCCAGCTGCTCGTGGTAAATCAACACGTGTTGAATTACGTTCAGTTGACCCAGCGGCTAACCCTTACTTAGCACTTGCTGCTATCTTAGGTGCTGGTCTTAAAGGTATCGAAGACGAAATGGTTGCACCAGCGCCTATTTCTCGTAACGTATACAAAATGACTGCTGATGAATTAGTTAACGGTGGCATTGATAAATTACCTAGCTCTCTTTCTCGCGCTTTAGACGAATTAGAAATCGACAGCGTTGTACAAGATGCTTTAGGTGCACATATCACTGCAAACTTCATCTCAAGCAAACGTATTGAATGCCAAGAATACTTACACCAAGTAACTGACTGGGAATTGAATACATACATGGAACAATACTAATTTAGGCAAAATGGACACGACTTGGCGAAAGCTAGGTCGTGTTTTTTAATTGTATAGGAATAGAAAAAAAACGCATGACCTAGAGAGGAGTCCAGATCCTGCGTTTAAGTTTGGTTATTCATTTTATTATTCAGTTGTGCTTTGGCAGTCAGGTCTCCTTTTCAAACTAATTTGCGCCACTCGGTATGTGTCACGGCACTAGTCTTCCAGTGCTACCTGCCTAAGCGCCAAAGCTTGCACCCTCTTTTTAAAAGTCGTTCCAGTTTTTATCGTCTATATACTTGTCATCCACAAAGCTGTGGTTGGTTTTGTATGTGGGCGTTTTTTCTTTTCTTGCAAATCTGCGGTATGTATTGCCTTGTTTTTTGGCTTTTCGGTTTGGTTTCGGCGTGTATTCCTCTTCTTCTACAAGCATTTCTTTGGCCCGGTGCTTTCTAGCTTGGCTTAGTCGTGATACTTTTTCCGGGTAGCCAATTTCATCTAATGCTTCTTCGTAGAAGTTGATTAAGGCTAGGGTGTGGTAGGGTTTGACGTAGAAGTAGGCTAATCCTAGCGTGAATGGAATCAATAGGTACCATCCGATAAAGCGTAGGTTTAGCCAGATAAATCGCCATTTCCGGCCGCGCATCATCCGACGAGATTCTGTGATGGCCTCAGATGCTGTTAAGATTGGGAAGTCGACGATTAAATAATCGGTCAATGCATATCCAATACCTTTATAAACCGCTGGGAAAAACAACAATAATGACCACATGAGTAGATAAAAACCACGTAGGACGCCTGCCCAAGTGAATTTAATTGAATCGCGCATGATTGGCCCAATAATGTCACGGTGGATTTGTATTGGTCGTTGGTTATTCTTCACCATCAATGACCGTAGATAAGCCATTTCAGCTCCGGCAATAAAAACGATCTCAATGATAATAATCAGGACGCTGATGGGGAAAAGGACCAAGGATACTGCAGTTGGTAAGGTCCCAATTATCCATACGATTGCCCAATAAAGAATGGTAAACAAGACAAACCAACCTGCATTCTGACTTAAAGTCTCTTTAGCTTTCACTTTTAAATTTCTTCGCAATCACGGTCACCTCCTCATAAAAATAATCAATTGATTATGTTCATATAATACTTGTCTAATCGATGAACTGGTAGGCACCAATACTTGCCTTTCAGATCAGCTAATCTTATATAAGTATTTTATCAAATTCTCAAGTTTCGCCATCCACCCTAGGACCTATTTCGCGCAAAAGAAGAACCTTGAATACCGTGGTACTCAAGGCTCTCTTTTTGCCAGTAATAATGGTTACATCTTAGTCGCGGGAACGACCACCAAATAAAATCAAGACACGTAGTAATGACAAGGCACCTGCGATAGCTGAAGCGACGTAAGTCATAGCTGCAGCGTTCAAGGTTTTACGAGCATATGGTAATTCTTTGGCTGTTAAAATATGCCCATCTTCCATAATTTGTAACGCACGTTTAGATGCGTCAAATTCGACTGGTAAGGTCACTAATTGGAAAAGTAAGGTTAAAGAGAACAAGATAATCCCAATGTTGATAAAGGTCTCGTTATAGCCCGCGATGGCACCTAGGATTAAGATTGGCCAAGACATTTTTGAACCGATATTGACAGCGGGTACAATTTTTTGACGTAGGGTCATCATGAAATAACCTTGGGCGTCTTGAACCGCGTGGCCACACTCATGGGCTGCAACCCCGATAGCAGCAATCGATTTTGAATCGGCTGTCGCGTCTGATAAACGCAATACTTTATTGCTTGGATCGTAGTGGTCGGTTAAGTTACCAGAAATTCGTTCAACACGAACGTTGGTAATACCTGAATATTCTAGGATGTATTCGGCAACTTGGGTACCGGTCATTCCTTTTGCAGTGGCATATTTACTATATTTATTAAATGTTCGACTTACGTTGGCACTTGCGATTGACGCGATTACAGCACCAATAAGAATTAAGATATAAGTCCAGTCAAACATCATGGGGAAAAACATCGAATCACTCCTTCTCTCATATTATAACAGCTAACCTCGTCCTGACCAATGCAGATGCTGGATTATGGGTTCATAATCTGTTGGTGGATAATGTCGATAACTTCCTGACTTTCTGGTAGGTTGTTCAGGTAAAATTCATGGTGCATGTAATCAAACTGGTAATAGTTACTGGTATGATTATGGGCACGTAATCGACGGTGCAACCAACGGCCGTCGCAGGCGTGGCTGTCATTCGATCCGTTAATAAAATCGACTGCTGGCATTGAGTCAATTGGCATTTTGGCATAGTTCAAGGCTGGGTTTTTATCCCGCCAGATCGTTTTTAAGGCATTAACCTTGGTCGCGTCAAATTGCACATCGTTTGGGTTGATGTTGACGTCATCAAAGCTTGTGTTTAGCCATGGTGACAGTAAAATCACCCGTTTCACTGGTTGGCCGATTTGGTCCATCCGGTCCGCAACCAATAAGGCTGGAATCGCACCTGTATCAGAAGCAAGAAAGTAGACATTTTCTAGTGACCGTCCCGTTTTTTCAGCGATTTCTTCTATTAAAGCTGTAATCCGCCCGGTTTCAGCCTCTAAGTCATAGTTGGCGAAAGAGCGTAATAATGGAATAGACACGTAAGCCTCTGTTCCAAAGCGATCATTGACTTTTCTGGCGAAGGACCACTCGCGTTCTTTGAGGGTATGAATCCCGCTTCCTCCGTGGAAATAAATAATCCAGGCTTTGTCTGTCTCTTGAGAATCCCCTCGCGTGTCCAAGGCTAGTTTGGTATCAATATCCGTCAGCTCGACCATGACACCATTTTTGCCACGGTGAATCTCTGAAGCTTGGTCGCGAGTAATAAAGAATAAGTTTTCGTGGTTGATGCTCCTTTTAGCTAGGTCTTCAGTTGCTTGTTTCTTGCTATAGGCTGGGGTTAGTCGATTGGCTTCTCGTTTAATCCGCATACCATCTTGTATCACCTTGCTGCGCAGCGATCGCTCTTGACTCATGGCATGATAAACATAGCCGAAGCCTGTTGCAGCGGCCGCTAACCCTAGTCGCCACAGACGGTTGTTGTCCTTCTTACTCATTCCCGCACGCTCCTTCCCATTTTCTTCATCATAAAACTTGCACGAGCTCTTTACTCTATTATAACTGAATACCAGGCATTGGATAGGGACTAAAGTCCTAATTTCTGGCAAAAGAATCCCTACATTTTTCTTGGCATTTTCTAAAAATTCTATTAATTTCTTGAGAAATTCGCTTAAGTCTCGTATCATTAAGGGTATATTATACTTTATGGGTTATTATCGCAATTCTACACCCAAAAATACAGCATTCATTTCTGTTATTCACTGCGGTAATACAAGAAAAAAATAGAATAAGGAGATAGATAATGGTATTGAAGAAACTAACCACCTTTACAATCGTCGGGGTGAGCATTGGGGTATTAGCAGCCTGCTCTAGAACACCAGACCAAGTTGTGACAAAGTCAGCCGAAAACGCCCAAACTATGATGGGGCAATTAGAATCCATTCAAACGCAGGAAATGGCCTTGCAAGATGCTTTTGAAGCGGATTTAGCAGCTGATGAAAGTCTAGCCAACTTGGCTGAATCAGGCACGGGTGCAACACGGGAAAACCTACAAACCAGACGAGAAGAATTTGACGAATTAAAATCGCTATTTGAAGATTTCCAAGATCAGGTTGAAAGTTTAAATGAATTTGACGAAACTGACTTCACAGCTGGGGAAGATTTCGCCAACTTTGATACGTCTCGCCAATTAGCTGACAGTGTGAACACGCAAATGAGCGCCTACATTGAAAACTACCAAGCTGTTTTGGAAAAAGAAGATGCTTATTACACAAGTTTAGCAGCTGAAGACAGCGATCTAACGACCTTCTCTGACGGTCTAGCGGAAATTAACGGTAACTTTGAAACATCACAAGCAGCCTTATCTGAAATGTTGCCTGACTTAGCGGCATTAGCCAAACTTTCGCAAACAGAAAATCAAGCACAATAAAATGAAATAGAACGGAGGCCAGAACCTTGAAAGACAATCAATCCAATCCAAAACCGGATATTAAGACAACTTTAGACCCAAAAAACGAAGGACCTAAATTCAATTGGAAACTTGTTTTAGGGCTACTCACAGCCATTGTATTAGGTTTAGCCTTAATCTTTGGCATTCGAACAGACTGGTATGGCTTAGCCAATGAAAATAACCAAGAACAAACCGCAAGTAATGAAAGTTCGTCTGAACAAAATGCTGAATCTACCAGTGAATCTGCTAAATCAACTGAAGCAAGTGATGAAGATGCTAGCGCTGCAGCGATGAGCGGTGAAGGTGACGGTACACAATTACCAAATGTTTCTACAGAAGCAACGGCTTTATTAAACCAACCAGAAAATTTACCCTCAAAATTCCAATACGATTCAGGTTATGACATTGCCTATCCTGAAGATGGGGTAAAAGGGATTTATCTATCAGCTGCCGGTGCCACTGACCAAGCCCTATTTGATGAAAATATGGCCCTTTTAGATGAAACCAATCTAAATTCAGTTGTACTAGATGTCAAAGACGACTACGGGAACATTACTATGGACCTACCGTCAGAAGATGATACCGTCAACAACAACGAAACAGATAGTATTGACGGTGAAGGCATTATGCAAACGTTCGAAGACAAACAAATCTATCCAATCGCTCGTATCACAACCTTTAAAGATACCAACCTAGCCAACGCTGATCCATCTCGTACCTTCCTAACAGAATCTGGTGAAGTATGGACTAACGATGGTGGCGATGCCTTCCTAAACCCATACAACAAAGATAACTGGGACTACCTTGTAGAAGTAGCTAAATCAGCCGCTCGCGCTGGTTATAAAGATATCCAATTTGACTATGTCCGCTTCCCAGAAGGATTTGAAACTTTTGGTGAAACCTTAACTTACGATATGGGTGACTACGCTGAATACGGAAAAGCTTCAACTGAAGCCCGTCAAATGGTTATCGCAGACTTCCTAGCTTATGCCCGTGAAGAACTTCAACCATATGGTGTAGATGCTTCTGCAGATATCTTTGGTTACGTGACAGATGTTGTCGCAACACCTGGTATCGGTCAGAACTACAATATGATCGCTGAAAATGTCGATGTCATTTCATCAATGATCTACCCTTCTCACTGGGGGCCTGGCTACTTCGGCTTAGACTACCCAGACTTGTACCCATATGAAGTTGTACAAGCTTATATGGAAAAAGAGAATGCTTTAAACGCTGAGCTGGAAGAAGCACCAGTATCTAGACCTTGGTTGCAAGACTTTACCGCCTCATACTTAGCGGAAGGTACTTATGCTGAGTACGGCGTTACCGAAGTACAAGACCAAATTGACGCCGTCATTGAAAGTGGCGCCAACGAATACCTACTTTGGGATGCATCAAACAACTACACAAAAGGTGTAGATTACAAATAATCGTAGTAAACAAAAACTCGACGTCAGCTGGCGTCGAGTTTTTGTTTTGTTTTTTCATTAAAGATTTTGATTTTAAAATAATATCTATCAGATTATACTTTGATATTCTTAGGCTCATTCTATAACCTAGAATAAAAAGGTGGATTTTTATACATTTATACAAATCCAAGAAAGCGTTTGGGATAATGAAGTTCAAAAAAATACTAAAAGATATTAAGCTTAATGATACTGAACAACAAGTCCTCGCATATCTAGAATACCATAGTGATCAAATATTGAATATTCGAATTCAGAAAGTCGCAAATGAACCTATTATTTAAATAATGTTCATCATGATTGCGAATTGTCTGAGGTTGACGAAAATGCAGCCAATGTTCTTGCAACAGTTATCTTTACAATGATGAGTGAAAACCAAATGTCCCTGAAATCATTCAAATCCTCTCTTACCTCATATCCCTTCATCGCCATTGTAGCTAATGGTTATGCCTCCATCATCGGCGAATATCTATACAAAAAGCTTATAACAAGAAATATACGTTGTATCCTTTGTACATCATATTAGCTGACTCTCATAAACTATTGGAAAATAATTTACAATCTGCTACCTATATAATTACCATTTTAAGAAGTGGGGAAACGCCCTCCCTGCTAAAAACACTACATACCGTCAAAGATTACTCCACACACATCAAACAATATGCTATACTCCTGATAAATCTTTGGGAAGGAAATATCGTATATGGATTACAATAAAATTGGTCGCGATATAATAAAGGGCGTAGGTGGTAAAGAAAATATCAATAACTTAACCCACTGCTTCACTCGTTTAAGATTCGAGTTAAAAGATAAAGATAAGGCAGATAGTGATTTGCTTAACCAAGTTGAGGCAGTTATTTCAACTGTCTATAGTGGTGGGCAATATCAAGTTGTCATAGGAAATAAAGTCGAGAAAGTCTTTAAAGCTGTTCAAAAGGAACTCGGTGAGCGTCACAATGAGAATGTTCAAAAATCAGTCTTAGATAGAACGCTCACCTTAATTACACAAATTTTTACGCCAATTGTACCTGCTATTGCCGCTTCAGGGCTAATTAAAGGGTTGCTAACTGCTGCAAATATGCTGTTGTTAACATATTTTTCTATAGATATTTCGACATCTGATACTTATATTTTATTATTTGCTGCTAGTCAAATCATCTTCTACTTCATGCCGATATTCTTGGCTTACACAACCGCGAAAGCTTTAAAAACTGATAGATTTACTGCAATGGTATTAGGTGGATTTCTTGTATACCCACAAATCAATGAGATTATGTTAGATTATCAAACCCAAACCTCCATTTTCGGACTACCCTTTATTAAAGGTGCATGGGGAACTGGAGATAATGTGCGTGTATTCTCGTATGTAGAATCTGTTATCCCTATCATTTTAACTGTAATTGCGCTCTACTTTTTAGAAAAGGGATTGAAGAAAGTTATACCTGAAATTCTTCAAATCATATTAGTTCCGGGATTGTCTGTCATTATAATGCTACCAATTATGTTATCTGTTACAGGACCTATTGGCATATATCTGGGTAATATGATTCAAACTGCATATAACTTTATTATTGATTTGAGCCCAACATTAGGTGGTGCTATGGTTGGAGGGTTATGGGCTGTTTTCGTTATCTTCGGAGCTCATCGTGCACTTTTACCCGTTGGTTTGAACGATGTTGCTTTAACTGGTAGACAAAATCTTCTAGCATTTGCTGGTGCTGCCAACTTTGCCCAAGGTGGCGCCGTTCTAGGGGTAGCGTTGAAAACAAAGAACAAAGACTTAAAAAGTGTCAGTTATTCTGCCTTTATTTCTGCAATCATAGTTGGAATTACAGAACCTGCCATATATGGGGCTAACCTACGTCTAAAAAAACCTATGATTGCTGCTGTAATTTCAGGTGCTGTCGGTGGTGCTATTATGGGCTATGGAAATGTATATGGTGATGCCTTTGCTAATAATGGTATTCTAACTGTATTTACATATGTAGCATTTGGCACGAATCCTTTCATATATTATCTTGTGGGATGCTTAGTAGCTTTCATTGGGGCAACCGCATTAACTTATGTGATAGGTTTTGAGGACATTCTGGTTTCTAATTCTTCATCGAATATCTCTACAGACGAAAAAAATACCCCTGGAAAACTTAATCAGGTTAATATAGTTGCGCCAGTTGAAGGTGAAATTTTACCAATTGATACTGTAGATGACCCAACATTTGCCAATAATTTGGCTGGTGAAGGTGTTGCCATCAGCCCTTCGGAAGGAATCATTTTGGCTCCAGCTTCTGGTGAGGTTGTTGCTGTCTTCCCAACTAACCATGCGTTTGGCCTAAAATTAGATGATGGTATAGAATTGATGATTCATATCGGCATCAACACGGTTGAATTGAATGGTCAACATTTCCAAAGTCATGTTAAGGTTGGTGATTATGTCGAACAGTATCAGTTGTTAGCTAACTTTGATATCAAAGCGATTGAAGAAGCTGGATATGACACCACCGTTTTTACAATCATTACGAATAATCAAAAATTTAAATTACATGGTATTCAAAACCATCAAACTATAACAAATCAAGATAGTGTATTTACCTTAGAAGGAGGATCTAATGTTTCCAAATAATTTTTATTGGGGTGCCAGCTCATCCGCTTTTCAAATCGAAGGGGCTTGGAATGAAGATGGTAAAGGACTTACGGTAGCCGATTACAATTCATTTAAAAAAAGTAACAAACAAGCTGACACTAAAGTCGCTAGTGATTTTTATCACCGCTATAAAGAAGATATTCAACTTATGAAAGAGCTAGGTTTAAAAATGTACCGTTTCTCTATATCATGGGCCCGAATTTTTCCAGAGGGTGATGGTAAAGTAAATGAAAAAGGGATTGATTTTTATAACGATGTTATCGATGAATTGATAGCGAATAATATTGAGCCTTTTATCACGTTATATCATTTTGACCTCCCCTTCTCTTTAGTCGAAAAATACAATGGTTGGACTTCTTACAAGACTACCGAGGCTTTTGTAAACTATGCTGAAACATGCTACAAAGCTTTCGGTGATCGCGTAAAAAAATGGCAGATTAATAACGAGCAAAATTTAATGGTCCGAGTTAACGAAAGAATGAATATTTACGACGCTCAAGGGGAAGAAGCTGAGAGGCTTAGAGTTATTATGGACCACCAAATGTTTCTAGCCTATGCAAAATCTTCTAAACTATGTAAGCAATTAGTAGAAGGTGGAAGTGTTGGGCCTTCTATATCAGCAACAGTGACTTACCCAGCTACTAATAAACCTGAAGATGTGATGTCAGCTATTTGGAATAACCGTCTCAAAACAGATTACTGTATCGATACTCATGTAAACGGCGCTTATCCAAATTATTACTTAGAGTACCTCAAAGAAACTAACCGCATGCCTAATATTTCTGAAGAAGATGTTGTAAGTTTATCCGAGTCTGTTGTTGACTTTATTACAGTGAATTACTACCGTACTTTAACCTCTAGGCACTTACCTGTTGACGCCAACCATTTTAAAGGTGAAAAAATCGAAGGCTTTAATATCGTAGATTACAACATGTATGGATATTGGGAAATTCTGAAAAACGAGAACTTAAAGGAATCTGAATACGGTGCTCAAATTGACCCTTCTGGATTAAGAATTGCTTTAAATGATTATTGGAACAAATATAAGAAGCCCCTTATTATTACAGAGAATGGCTTAGGAACCGTAGATAATCTAGTTGATGACAAGGTTCACGATGGATATCGCATTGATTATATTAAGTCTCACCTTCTAGCTATTGAAGATGCTATTAGAGATGGTGTTGACGTCTTTGGATATAATGTTTGGTCGATAATCGACATATTAAGTTCACATCAAGGATTTAAAAAACGTTACGGTCTCGTATATATAGACCGCACTGATTTCGACGAGAAAGATCTCCGTCGTATTCCAAAAGATAGTTATTATTGGTACCAAGACGTTATAAAGTCTAACGGTCAGAACTTATAGTGCTTACGAAAAATGACTTAATTAAGTCACTTTTTCTTGTTGCCATAAAAATTGGAGGAATCTTAGAACTGCTAGTACTGTATGAATGGAGCGTTTATGGAAGATCTAGAAAGCCGCTAACACTTACACGAGAGGTGTAGATTACAAATAATCGTAGTAAACAAAAACTCGACGTCAGCTGACGTCGAGTTTTTGTTTTTTTCAAGTAGTGTTGGTGGGCGTTTTTGAGGAATCTTCGCCAACATTATTCTTGTGCATAGAAAAAGGCCATGCTTTCCTATAATAAAGTAAAACACCACATCATACTTGAAAGAAGGAAAATCATGACCTATTCATTTATTATGCAGACTTTGCGAAACAATTTCTACTTGATGATCTCAGTGTGAAAACACCGTGTCATATGTTCAAGCATAGTGTCCCCTAAATCTGTAAAGGTTGCAACACCATTAGCACGGACCTTAGTTTGAAAACCATAGGCATCTGCCCCACTAACCGTATTGAACACACAAATATCTGTGGTTACACCAACAACATGGACTGTACCAACGTCTCTATCAAGCAACAACTCCGCCAAACCAGTCTTAAAGAAGCTATTGTAATTTTCTTTAGGTAGGTATGTGATTAATTCATTGTCTTGGTTGGCTTGCAACCAATCCTGCAATTCACCATAAAGTGCTTGCCCTTCTGTCCCCACCACATTATGGGCCGGCCACAATTTAAAGTGGGGATCATCCACTTGATGAGCGTCCATGGCCACGACCACATCCTTCCCTTGGCTGACAAAGTCTTCTGCCAGAGATTTAATGTAGGGAACGATAGCTTGACCTGGTTGGCCAACAGTTAAAGAACCGTCTGGCGCTACAAAATCGTTACTCATATCTACAATGATTAATGCTTCTTTACCCATGAAATCAGCCCCTCACTTGTCATTTGCATCATTCTTTTAAGAATGAATATGCATTTCTATACGCAATATTTATCTTTGTTTTATTTGTTTCTTAGCTCGGTAACAAATTCTTCTATTTTGTCCATGGCAATCGTCAATTCTTTAATTGAGTAAGCGTATGAGATACGTAAGAATCCTTCCCCACCCTCACCAAATGCTGAACCTGGCACAACCGCCAGTTTCTTCGCATCAAGGAGTGCTATGGCAAATTCTTCACTGGTCATATCAAATTCACGAATGTCAGGGAAGGTATAGAAAGCCCCACGTGGTACGAAACAAGGAAGGCCCATATCACGGAATCGGCCTAATAAGAAGTTACGACGTTTTAAATAGTCTTTCCGCATCGCTTCTACATCTTCATCACAATCTTCTAAAGCCACAACTGACGCATATTGCGATACAGTTGGCGCAGCCATAATCGTGAACTGGTGGATTTTCAACATTTGTTCCACTAAAACTTCTGGTCCACATAGGTAACCAATTCGCCACCCTGTCATTGAGAAGGCTTTAGCAAATCCGTTGATGTAGATTGTCCGTTCTTTCATCCCTTCAAACGAAGCGATTGATGTGTATTTATCTTTGGCGTACCAGATTTCAGAATAGATTTCATCCGTTAAGACATATAAATCATGTTTCTTAATGACGTCAGCCAACTTTTCCAACTCTTCACGCGTTGCCGCTGCCCCAGTTGGGTTGTTTGGATAGTTTAAAATAATAGCCTTTGTCTTATCTGTAATTAATGCTTCAATATTTTCCGGCTGTAAAATAAAGTCGTGCTCACTTGGTAGCTTCACTGGTACGGGAATCCCGCCAGCAAGCTTAATTGACGGTGTGTAAGATACGTAAGACGGATCCATACACAATACTTCATCACCTGGGTTAATTAATCCACGACAAGCAAGGTCAATGGCTTCAGAACCACCAACAGTAACAATCACTTCCGTTTCCGGATCATAATCCAAGTCATATTTGCGGTCTACATATTTTGAAATCGTACGTCGCAATTCAATTAAACCTGCATTGGCAGTATAATAAGTTTTACTTTTTCTAATGGCCCGAATCGCTTCTTCACGAATTGACCAAGGCGTTGGAAAGTCAGGCTCCCCTACACCAAGCGAAATCACGCCTTCGATTTCATTGGCAATGTCGAAAAAACGTCGGATACCAGAAGGTTCCATGTCAATTACGGTTTTATTTTGAGATTTTGTCATTGTGAGATCACCATACGCCCGCCATCTTCTTTGATATCTTTATAAACAACCCCTTGTTCTTTATAGCGGTTCATTACAATGTGGGTTGTTGTAGCGCTAACTTCGTCGATAGCTGCTAATTTTGAGATAAATTTAGAGATATCTACCATCGTTAAACGCTTGGTTAATAATAGGAAATCATAAGTACCTGACATCAAGTATAAAGATTCTACTTGGTCATATTGGTAAATGGTTTCTGCAATGTCTTGATAAGATACACCATGGTGTAAGTCAACATTGACTTCTACCATCGCTGATAGCAAATTGTCATCGGCAACGTCCCAGTTGATCATGGTGTGGTAGCCGGCAATCACGTTATCTTTTTCATAAGCAGCGATTTGCGCAACGACTTCCTCTTCGTTAGCTTCAATCATGTTGGCGATAGTTTTAGGTGCTAATCGCGCATCCTGTGCTAAGATAGCTAACAATTCTTTTTTCTGTTCGATGTTCATTTTTATCCCTCCAAAAACGACATAACTTGTAGCTTTAAGCATACTTTTAAACTGAAATTTTGTCACTTAATTTGAATAATTTTAATAAAAATTTTTGATTTCACCCCAATTTCAAAAACTCGTCCTCTTCCAGTATATATGAAATAGATTATTTTTGTAGTGATATGGCTTGTAACCCTTTTTTCTAATCATTAACTTTCAGGTTATGCTTATCCTATCATAGGCTTAAAAAGCAGCGAGACCGCCCTCACCCTAGTTAGGTTCGAGTCTCCAGAGAGGACTCTCGCACCCTAATCATATTACTCCTAGACAGGAAACGTCTTCTTTCGCACTCTTTTCTCCTTTAACAATTTTTATATCCTTGTTAACAGTTTCCTAAAACCCTTTCCAATTTAAAATGATACAATGGAGTTACCGACAACTACGACCTTCATGGTCATAATCAGTCTGTAGGAGGAAACATACAATGGAAAAGTTTACAAAACGAATTTTATTAACTAGTGGTGTTTTAGCTTTAGGACTTGCCGTAGCTGCACCAAATAAATTAGCAGATAAGGTCGCTATTGACCCGATGTTTACATACGGGGAAACTTTAGACGATAGCCAATATACTGAAACAAAAGAGTTATTAGGTGTTGAGGATGGCGTGACTGAAATCGAAGTGGCTGTTAATGAATTAAATGACTTATTACAAGATAGCTACCCATACAACCAAGTCTACTCTTCAGCTTATATCACACCAGCTGATAACGATGGTGGCGTAACGGTTGAAATCGAAACACCAGATACAATTACAGATATCACTGAAGCCCAATATGAGAATGCGGCCATTACTGCGGGTGCAGTTGACGTAGATATCAAGGTTGCTTCTGCTGTTACAGTGGATGGTTCAGGAGCCTTAGCGGGTGTTTATAAAGCATTTGAAGATGCTGGTTATTCATTAGATGATGATGCCCGTCAAGTGGCGCAAGATGAGTTAGCGGTAACTTCTTCAATTACACAAGAGAATGAAGATAATGAAGGTTACTCTGATAGCGACATGAACGCTGCGATTGCGGATATTAAAGCGCAAATTGCTGACTTGAAAGACCAAAATGGTGGCTCAATTTCAGTGGATGAAATTACTGTTATCGTGAATAATGTTGTGAATAACTACAACTTAAATGGTGTGATTTCTGAAGACAATATCCAAGCGATTATTGATCAAATGAAAAACTTCTCTAACCTTGAGTTAAGTGAAGAGCAAAAAACACAATTATCTAACTTAGCAAGCTCATTGTCTGACGCTGCAAGTAACGCTGCCGCTTCTGCTTCATCTGCAATCGAAAATGCAGATACTGAGCAATTACAAGAAGATGCTATAGGTATTTGGGACCGTATCTTATCCATTATTGATAACATCTTCGGGACTAGCTTCTCAGATAACAAAGAAAACAATAACGAATAGGCAATCAAACGCCCGTATACGAAAACCATATTGTCTTCAAAACTATTTTTTCTCAGCAAAAAATAGTCTTGGAGACTTTTTTGTGAGGTGATCGCTACGCTTACACTATACTATATAGACTGAGTTAAACGCCAAAGTCTATAATAGCTGTATGAGGGAGGGATTGTAATGAGTAAAGCTAATAGATTCAATTTTCGTATGAATAGTGATTATGTGAAAAGTATGGTCTATGGTGGTTTAGATGGCATAATAACAACTTTTGCAGTAGTTTCGGGCGTGACTGGTGGTGCTTTGGACTTTCAGATTGTAATTGTCCTAGGCTTCTC
The DNA here is from genome assembly GCF_050689315.1 of Aerococcus sp. L_32. Lineage (NCBI taxonomy): Bacteria > Bacillati > Bacillota > Bacilli > Lactobacillales > Aerococcaceae > Aerococcus > Aerococcus sp. L_32. The sequence goes on along the minus strand of NZ_JBOEQF010000009.1, from coordinate 1,268 downwards.
AAACTTATTAGCGGATGGGCTCTCAATGGCTGTCGGCGATTACTTATCTTCTAAGTCAGAAAACGAATTTATCACCAAAGAAATTGAACAACACCAATCTAATTTCAAATATGACTTTCAAACTGAGCTAAACTATTTCAAGGAATACTATACAAACAAAGGGCTTACAGAAACAGATGCTTTACTAATTTCAGAAACATTAGCTAAATATCCAGAAGTAATCGAACAAGAACGTATAAATATGATCTTTGGCACTGCAGAAACAGAAGCACATCCTATATATAATGCTTTAATTACTTTTTGCTCATTTATTTTATATGGATTTATTCCCTTGATTGCATATGTCTTTGCTTCATTTTCAACATTTCTTATGGAAAACACTTTTGTAGTGGCAGGTATCTTAACTGGACTTACGCTATTTATTTTAGGCGCAATCAAATCAAAGTTAACTCTAACAAACTGGGCCCGCTCTGGTATGGAAATGTTATTAGTAGGAGGTGCAGCTGCATTAATTGCTTATATGATAGGTTTTATTTTGGGCAGTTAGTATTCTTTAAACAGAGATAACGCTTTGCCACTGTAAATGGAGGCAACATACTTTCTCAATTAAATTTAATCTCCAAGTAAGTGAGTATAAATAAAAAGCCAAGCAATCAAATAATGATTACTCGGCTTTTTTTAAACTCTAATTTGATGGCGTTTCATTTTTATGAGTCAATCTGTTACTTTAAAGATTGATCTATTAGTTATTTTTCTCAACCAATTCTGGATATAATTGGTTGATTTGTAATTGGTCGTTGATAAGTTTTGAACTTGGATCCATAGTTTCTTTTTGTTTCACACCTTGGCGCCAATATACAGCAAGTAAGATTAGTGTAATGGCTGCCCCGCCCCAGTATGAAAAATTACTTAACCCCAAGTTAAAACCGATAGGCTCACTTAACAAATAAACGACAACGGCATATAACATAAATACCCCTGGCACTAATGTTACGAAGTAGTTTTTACCTTTCAAGAATAAATAGCGCGTTGTTACCAGTAAGGCTAATACAGCTGTAACTTGATTGGCCCAGTTGAAGTAGCGCCATAAAATATTGAAATCCACAAAGGTTAAGAAGAACGAAATCACATAAATTGGTAAAGTGATTGTCATTATCTTTGGCAATGTGTCCTGTTTCATGTGGGTATAGTCTGCAATAATAATACGCAATGAGCGGAAAGCAGATAAACCAGAAGATAAAGGTAATACAATAACGCCAATAATTGCC